>RHCK01000026.1 GCA_010030605.1 Acidimicrobiia bacterium | reverse complement strand
GCGTCGCTTCGCCTCCGAGCGTGGTGCCGTGGCCACCATTGATTCCACCTCGACGGCCGACGAGATCAAGGAGCAGGCGAAAACTCTCTCGGGCGGCGCGGTCGACTATCTCTACGACCCCGTTGGTGGTGACGTGGGCGAGACGTGTTTGCGCGCCTTGGGTGATGACGGCCAATACCTCGTCATCGGATTCGTGGCCGGCATTCCCAAATTGCCGGCCAATCAGGTTCTGCTGCGCAATCGGCGGATCACCGGAGTGGATTGGGGCGGATGGGCCGGCAAGAACCCCGGACTGAACGACCGCATGTTGGCCGAGGTGATGGCTCTCATCGCCCGCGGCGAATTGCGTCCAGTCGAACCGATCACCTACCCGCTCGACCGCGCCGCCGACGCGTTGCGGGACCTCGAGGATCGCAAGGTGGCCGGAAAGATCGCCCTCATCCCGTGAGTCGAAGACGGGATTTCTCGGTCGTTACGTCAGTCGATGACGTGCTCGCGATTGTTCGCCCGGAATCTCTCGCGTAGAACGCGAGCGGACGATCGGTCGAACGCCACGAAATCGCTGTTTTTGCCGTCGCGCCACCAGATCCGCGCCGATGCATCGTTTTCGGCGGCGTGCCATCGTCGCAACACGAGTTCACGTTTGATCACCTTGTTCGATGGGGTCATCGGGAACTCATCGACCACCATCACGAAGGTCGGCATCCATTTCGGGCCGAGATCGCTTTGCGCCCGCAGGAACTCGCCGAACTCGGTGATGTCGAAATTGGTTCCTGGTTGGAGTTGAATCGCGGCCATCACCCGATCGCCCATGTCGGCATCAGGTACGCCATACACGGCGGCGAGGATGACCGAAGGGTGACGCATGATGATGCGTTCGATTGGAGCGCCCGCGAAGTTCTCTCCGTCGACGCGCATCCAATCGGCGCTGCGTCCGGCGAAATAGAAGAAGCCGTTCTCGTCGCGATACGCCAAGTCACCCGTCCAATACGCGCCCCCACGCAGCCGTTCCTTGTTGGCCTCGTCGTTGTTCCAATATCCCTCGAAGGTTCCACCACCCGAGTTCACGATCTCGCCAGTCGCCTCCTCGGCGTTGACCAGGCGGCCCTCGGCATCGAAAATCGCCCGCGGACACTCGTCACCGGTTTCGGGATCGCGCACCGTGATCGTCGGTTGTGCCGCCACCCCCAACGAACCGGCCGGCATGTTCGGCACTCGCACGATCGACGCACCAGTCTCCGTTTGCCCGTAACCATCGGTGAGCGTGCAACCGAAGCGTTCGGCGAAGCGCGCCAGGTCCACCTCCGAACCCTCGTTGCCGAATCCGCGACGAAGCGGATTGTCGCGATCGTCCGGCTGCTCGGGCGTGGCGAGGATGTAGGTGAGTGGCTTGCCGACGTAGTTGAAATATGTCGCGCCGAAACGACGCACGTCGGGCAGGAATTCGCTCGCCGAGAACTTGCGTCGCAACGCGATGGTGGCACCGCACACCAAACTCGGCGCCCACGCCGTGAAGAGCGCGTTCGAATGGAACAGTGGCATGCAGATATAGGTCACGTCGCTGGCGTCGAGTGACAGGATCATCATCATCGACCCGGACACGAAATTCAGTCGTTGGTGACTGGTGATGACCGCTTTCGGAGCGCCACTGGTGCCCGAGGTGAACAGCAGCAGAAACGTCGCCCTCGGATCGACGGGGCACTCGTCGGACGTGGGCAACGACGCGCCTCGATGTCGGACCATCGTGTCGGCGTACTCGGCAGAGTCGGTGTCGAGAACGAAACCGTTCGCATCACCAAGGTCGAGCCCGTCGAGGAGGCCGATCTGATTCGATTCACTGACCACGACCTGACAGGACGTGTGTTGGATGTCGCGAGCCAACTCGGCCCCGCGACGCGTGGGATTGATGCCCACCACCACCGAGCCGGTCACGGCCGCCACACCGAGCCACATCGTGAACTCGGGGGTGTTGTCCATGAGAACTCCGATGTGGGGTGGAGTACCCGAGGGACGACTCGCCATGTGGGCGCGCCACCAGGCGGCGCGCTCGGCCACCAACGCGCACCATTCGCGCCACGAAAGTCGCTGATCCTCGAAGAGGATCGCCGGGCGATCGTCGTTCGCGCGAGCTCGGACGTGATCGGCGAACGTCGGAATCGTTTCAGAGCTCACGTGCCACCTCGTGCGCCGAATGCATGGCGCCCTCTATGTATCCGACGTGGCCGGCGTCTCCGACCACTTTCACGTTCCATCCACGCGCCGATAGTTCGTCGGCGAACGAACGATCCGGTGCGACTTCGGATGCGATGATCACCGAATCTCCGCGCACCTCGAACTCCCGATCTCCGGACTTGTAACGGACGGCGACTTTCGAGATAGACACCGGTGTCGCCTCGCGCACCAACGTCACACCGTGGTCGGATGCCTTGCGCACCGCGGTCCAACGCCGCGGCATCGCCATGGGAAGTCCCATGTGCTTGCCTTCTTCCAGCACGGTCACCAATCGTCCACGCTCGGCCAAGTATTCGGCCAACTCGAGACCCACCAAACCGCCACCGATCACCACCACGCGACGCCCCACCGGCATCCACATCTTCGAGAGGGAACGAATGCGGTCGGCACGATTCAAAAGTCCCACCGCTCGACCGACGCCAACCGCGAGTCGTCCGACCGGACCGACCGACGACAGGTCGGCACCGGCCTCACCGGTGATCACCGCGCGCAATGCGTCGCCGGTCAGGACATGAGGCAGATCCGCACCCGGGATCGCCGGTCGTCCTCGACGAGCACCGGTGGCCACGATCACGGCGTCGGGTCGAAGACTCTCGATGATCGATGTGTCAGCGACGGTGTCGAGAAGAACGTCGACGCCGAGACGCTGCACCTCGTGGGTGAGCCAATCGACCAACATCGCATTCGCCGGAGTGGTCAGTTGGGAGAACCACATGGTTCCGCCCAGTCGACCGCTCTTTTCGATGATGGTCACCTTCGCGCCACGAACGGCCGCCACACGAGCCGCCTCCAGGCCCGCGGGACCGGCACCCACGATCACCACGTGTTGGGCTCGATCGACGGGCGACAACACCGCCACCTTCTCGTTGCACAGCGCCGGATTCACCGCGCATTTCGGATTTCCGTCGAAGAAGTTCTGCTCGACGCACACGTAGCAATTGATGCACGGACGCACCGACGCTCGTTCGCCCGAGCGAATCTTGTTCACCAGATCGGGGTCGGCGAGAAGCTGGCGACCCATCGACACGAAGTCGCACTCGCCCGCCGCGATCATCTCGTCGGCAACCTCGGGCAACATGCGTCCCACGGCCACCACCGGAATGGTCACCGCACGTTTGATGGTCTTGGTGTGCTCGCGATACGCAGCGATGGTGTTCGGCAACGGCCCGTCGGTGAAGTCGGCGAACGGATTATGAGCGTTCGCCGACACATGAATGGCGTCAGCCCCGGCCGCTTGGATGAGGACCGCGGCTTCGGCCGTTTCGGAGGCCGTGAGTCCGTCTTCGGGGCCGTATTCGTGACCGTTCACGCGCACGATCACGGGATAGTCGGGGCCGACGACGGCCTTGACGGCTTTCACCACTTCGCACGTGAGACGGGCACGATTCTCGATCGAGCCACCCCAACGATCGTCACGTTTGTTGTAGGTGCGCGACAGGAACGACGACAACAAATAACCGTGAGCCGCATGAATCTCGACGGCATCGACACCGGCGGCTTTCAAGCGTCGCGCGGCCGCGGCGAACTGATCGACGACCCATGCCAAATCGTCCTCGTCAGCGACTTTGTACGTGGCCTTCTTCCCTTGTGTCGCCGTTGCCAATCGCATGAGCTCGTCCATCGGATTATCACGAAGTGCCGACAAGTCGGGCTGACCCTCGAGCAACGAGGGCACCAACTGCGGTCGTCCATCGGCCGTGTCCACACTGGCGGTCTTGCCGTGATGGCACATCTGCATGCACAAGCGACCTCCAACAGCGTGAATCGAATCCGCCAGCCGTCGAATGCCGGGAATGAAACGATCATCGGAGAACGCCGGCTGATGCCGCGATGTGGCACCGATGGGCCACGCGACGGCGCCGGTTCCGGTGATGACCATCGCCGTTCCTCCGGCGGCCCTCGCCGTGTAATGAGCGATCTCACCGTCGCTGATTTCGCCCTCGACGCACAGGTTCATGTCCATCGCCGGGAGAAAAACGCGATTGGACAACTCGAGCCCGGCGATGCGACCGGGCGCGAGCAAGGCGTCGAAGGTTCGGGTTGACATGATCGACTTACTCCGAGGTGTTACTGCGCTGGATCGCCCGTTCATCGGTGCCCAGATAGCTGGCGATCACGGCCGGGTTGGTGCGAATGGATTGCGGGTCACCCTCGGCGATCACGCGGCCGGCCTCGAGGCAATAGATGCGGTTCGAGATCGACATCACCATCGGCATGTCGTGTTCGATGATCAGAATCGACGCACCCAACTCGCGTTGAATGGTTTGAATCAGCGGTCCGAACGCCTCGGTCTCTCGCTGTGCCACGCCGGCGGTTGGCTCGTCGAGAAGCAAGAGCTTGGAGTCGAGGGCGATGAGAGCTCCCAGTTCGACGATTCGCCGAGTTCCCGTCGACAACTCACCCATGAGGGAATCCGCATAACGACCGAGCCCGAGATAACTGATGATCTCGTCGGCCTCGCGACGCTTGCGACGTTCGGCGATCGGTGACGGCGGGAGTGCCAACATCGACGGCACGAGCAAGGATCGCTGACGCGACTCGAGCGCCACCATCAGCGTTTCGCGAACCGTGAGCGAGGCGAAGAGTCGGGCGTTCTGGAACGCGCGTCCCTGACCCAAACGAGCGCGGCGATGCGCCGACATCCGCGAAATGTCACGACCGAACAGTTCGACGACGCCGGTCGACGGCAGCAACCCCGAGACCGCGTTCAGGATGGTCGTCTTGCCGGCACCATTCGTGCCGATGAGGCCCACGATCTCGCCCGGGTTCACCGTGATGGCGACCTGATCGACGATGGTGCGCCCACCGAGATTCACACTGAGACCGTCGGTGCGCAATGGAAGATCGTTCACTTGGCTCTTGGTCGCGGCGCCTCCGAGCGAGGCCACGTCGGCGCCTTGCTCGCGCACGGGAGGAGTCCAGTTCGAACGGCGAGCGATCCAACCGAGAAGGTTGTCGCGGAACGAATGCAGGATGGAGATAAGACCGCTCGGGAAATACAACAGCACGATCAACATTCCGACGCCGCTCGCGAAAAGTTCGACTTGCTCCGTTCCGTCGAAGACCAAGGGAAGAGCGACGATCACCAACGTGCCGAGAATGGCACCGGTGATGGAACCGATGCCACCGACGACGGCGACCGCGACGATCCGCAACGAATCCTCGAATTCGAACGCCAAACCATCGACCTTGAATTGCGCACTGCGGTCGGCGAGGGGCAACAGCGCTCCGGCCAAAGCGGCCAGACCGCCGGACACCGCGAACGCCAACAGTTTCGCGCGGTTCGGCGAGATCGTGTACGCGGCCGCCGAGTTCTCGTTGTCGCGGGTGGCAATGATCGATCGACCGATTCCGGTGCGACGAATACGCCATACCAGCACGATCGCGACGGCCGCGATCAGGAGCGAGAAGTAATAGATGCCGTCGAAGTCCTTGCCTTTCACGGTCCAGAACAACAATCGGAAGCCCTTGGCCCGATCGACGTCGAGCTTGGCCACGCCTCCTCCGCCGGGCGCCACCTTCTCGGCCACCAGGAACCACGAACGAATCATCAGCCCAAAGCCCAAGGTGATGACGGCCAGATAAAGGCCCTTGACGCGCAAAGCCGGAACGCCGATGACGATCGCCGCTCCGATTCCGAAAGCCATGCCGATGAGGATGGACACTCCGTATGGCAACTCGCGCGCGAAATAGATCGTGGTGTACGAACCGAGGGCGACGAACCCGAATTGACCGAGCGAGAGCTGACCTCCCCATCCGGTGACGACGGTGACCGACAACGCCACGATCAAATAAATCGGCACGATCGAGAACTTCAACACGTCGCTGGCCTTGTCGAGTTGCGACGGCACCATGATCGCCACGAAAGCCAACAGGGCCATGCCGCCGAACGTGAGACCGCGGTACAACGGATGTCGCGTCAACTCGACCCGAGCCGCTCTGACCTTGTTCGTCAATTGCCATCCGCTGTCGCGCATGGCCTCGCCGCGCCCGGTGGTGAACAACACGACCACCAACACCACGAAGAGAACCGCCACGTTCGAGCCCGCCGGCATCTCACCGCCGAGCGACCACGACACCAACAAACGATCGATCAGACCGGCGACAAGTCCGCCGACCAATGTCCAACCGAAGGATTTCATGCGCCCGACCATGGCCGCCACCAAGGACAGAAGCAGCAACTTGGGTCCGATGGCGGTTTGAACCGTTCCGATGGATCCGCCATAAAGGGGCGTGATGAGCAGCACGCTCAAGGTGGCCAGCACTCCGGCCAGCGCCCACACCTTGGTGGAGACCTTGCGCACGCCGATTCCGGCCAACTGAGCGGCCGAGAAGTTGTCGGCGGTGGCTCGAACCTGCATGCCGAACGCGCTCTTGTGGAACAGCCATCCGAGGAACACCATGAGCGCCGGTACGACCAGGAGAACCTGCAATTGTGGCCCCGTCAGAGTGAGGCTGCCGATGTCCCACTTGCCCGAGATCACGACGGGGAAACCGACCTCGGTCGCTTGTTCGTCCGTGATGGGAATGCGCAACTGGATGAGTTGAATCACCTGCGTCAGACCCAGCGTGGCGACGAAGAGCAATAGTCGCGGCTGCGTGAACAGCCGACGCAGAATGAGTTCGGACACCATGCCAAGAACGAGGCCGGCGAACAGTGCGATGGGCAGCGACACTCCGAACGCCACGTCGTAGCGGATCTGCAGAACCGCCATCAGATAACCACCGAACGCACCGATCTGTCCGTGCGCGAAGTTGATGACGCCGGTGGCGCGATAGATCAAGAGCAGACCGAAAGCCACCAAGGCGTACACGAGACCTTGCACGAGACCGTCGAAGACGATGTCTCCGGAGAAGACCAAACCGATCATCGCCATCACGCTCCCGCTCCGGACAAGAAGACCGCTCGCAACAGATCGCCGCGCTCGAGAAGGTCCTTGGCCGGACCCTCGAACTTCACCTGTCCGCGCTCCATGAAGACCGCGCGATCGGCGATCGACAGCGCCACGTTCACCGACTGCTCCACGATCACCATCGTGGTGCCTTGCGCCTTCAGGCGTTCGACCACCTGCAGGATGTCCTGCACCACCACCGGCGCGAGACCGAGCGACAACTCGTCGATGCACAACAGTTCCGGCTCGAGCATGACCGCTTTGGCCAACGCGAGCATCTGTTGTTGCCCGCCCGACAACGAACCGGCTTTCTGATCGGCGCGTTCGCGCAGAACGGCGAACGTTTCATCGACTTCGCGCAATTTCTGTCGGCGTTTGTCGACGTCGGCGATCTGACGCGACCAAATCGCGAGATTCTCGGCGACGGTCATCGTCGGGAACACCGCTTCGCCACCCGGAATTTGCACCAACCCCATGGACGTGCGGAATTGAGGATCGACGAGCGTGATCGTTCGACCGTTCATGCGAATGACTCCACGATCAGGCATGACCAAACCGGAGATGGCACGAAGGATGGTGGACTTACCCGCACCATTGGTTCCGAGAAGAGCGAGCACCTCACCCTTGCGCACATCGAACCCGACGTCGAAGAGAACCTGAAGATTGCCGTAGCTCACATCGACGTTGCGCACCTGAAGCACCGGCACGTTGCCGGGATCGGAGGCCAGCCGTACGCGCTCCTCTTGCTGTTCCTTCAGTTCGGCGACGGTGAGCGCGATGTCGCGCTTCATGTATCGACTGCCGTAGATGATGAGAAGACCACCGAGAAGCGCCGCGGGCGGAACGATCGACGTGAGAGCCGTTCGCTCGCCGTGTGCATCCGACAGAGCACCGGCCAGGAGTCCACCGAAGAAACCGCCCATGAGGAAGATGTAGACGCCCACCATGGCGAAGGCTTGCGAACGCATCTGGTACGGAATGATCGAGGAGATCGCCGGACCGACTTGGGTGAAGGCCATGCCTTGGAACGAGTAACCGATGGTCACCAGAGCAATCATCACGACCGGATCATGGAAGCGAAGACCGACGGTCACGAAGAGTCCGTACAACAGGATGAAACCACCCATCATCTTCAACGAACTCGGTGGATTACGGCGGAACAAACGATCGCCCACGCGCCCTGCGATGGGGATACCAATCAACGCACCCGACCACGTGACCGCACCCAACCAACCGCGCTTGAACGCGCTGTATCCATAAGCGTCTTCGAGAAGAAGGTTGAAAGCTCCGGGCACGGCGACCAATGCGAAGCCGAGCACACCGATGCCGACCACAAGGAAATAGAAAGTGCGCACTTTCTTCAACCGCTGAAACGCAGCGGAGAGACGAACCGGAGGTTCATCGATCGACGTCAGCGCGGTGCCCAACACCGCCTCTTGCTCCTGTTGACCGCGAACCGGCTCCTTCAACGTCAACGACCACAGCACCGACAACGCGGACGGAATCATCAAGGCGAAGAAAACGACGCGCCAATCGCCGGCGTCGTCACCGGCCGCAACGACGATCGCGCCGGCGAACAACGGACCGAGCACTTGCCCCAAGGGTCGACCGAGCGCCTCGATGGCGAAGATACGCGTTCTGATGCCGAGCGGGTATTGGTCGGCGACCAGCGAGGGACCGATGGGAATGCGCGCCGAGGCTCCGAACCCGGACCCAGCACGTGCCACTCCCATGAGAAACGGATTCACCGCGGCTCCGGTGAGACCGACGAAGGCGACCCACAAACTGGATGCACCACTCATGACCCGAACCCGAGATCGACGGTCGGCGAGCCACGCGAACGGAAGAGTGGCCAACACCAGGACCACACCACCGAAACTCTGCAACCCCAAGAGAACGGTGTCCGACACGCCCAAGGTTTCCTGAATGTCGGGACCGAGCACCTGCATGGCCACGCGGTCGAACTCCTCGAGGATCGTGAAGATCAACAGCACCAGAGCGATACCGACACCACCAACCTTGAAGCCGGTCCGTAGCGACATCTGCTCGGCTCCCGAGTCGAGAAAGCCGCCCAACGCCTCCTCGGAGACCTCGTCCTGCGCCGCGGCCATCACCGCGTCGTCGACCACGATCGACGCGGCCAAAGCCGACGCCGAACTTGGTTGTGCACGTTCCCCCTCGTGACCCTGCATCGATCCCCCCACACGCGAGCCCACGCCCGACTGCTTGCTTCGCCACAGTAGTCGTTTTCGGCTTTCTGACGCACCGTCAGAATTTTCTGACGCACCGTCAGAAACTCCCCCGGAATGTGCTACCCTCACCCACGGGTCGCGCCTTTGGTGCGTCTCGTCCAATTCCTAGAGGGGGAAACCAGAATGAAGAGACAGTCACGCTTCGCGGTCGCACTGCTCGCTGGAGCCTCGCTGGTCATTGCCGCGTGTGGCGGCGACGACGGCGGCAGCACCACCGAAGCACCCAGCACCGAAGCTCCCAGCACTGAGGCACCGAGCACCGAGGCACCCGCCGAAGAGCCCACCGCCTCGGACGTGGGAATCACCGAATCCACCATCTCCATCGGCGTCGCCGTGGCCGACCTGGAAGCCGTCCGGGCCATGCTGCCCGGTGTCGTTCCCGAGACCCTGACCACTGATCACCTGTTCGATCGCTGGAAGGTGTTCATGGACGACATCAACGAGGCCGGTGGCATCAATGGTCGCACCATCGAGCTCGTTCGCCTCGTGTGGAACCCGCTCGACCAGACGTCGTTCGACGCTCTGTGCGCCGCGGCCACCATCGACAACGAACTGTTCGCGATCGTGAACGGAACCGGTTTGTCGTCGATCGCTCGTGAGTGCATCTTCGCCGCTGGCGTTCCGATTCTCTACGGCGACGTGATGACCCAGGCCGAGTTCGAAACCGGTTTGGCGATCTCGCTCGTTCCGCCGACCGAAGTGATGGCCGCCGCGGGCGCCAAGCAGTGGATCGAGAACACCGATGCCGCCGCTGGTTCGACCGTGGGTCTGTTGGCCAACAACACCCCCGGTGGCACCGCCGCCGGTGACGCCGCCCAGGCCACCCTCGAGGACGCTGGTTTCGTCGTCGAGCGCGCCAACCTCAACTCGGTGTCCGGCGACAACGCCGCCATCAACGAAGAAGGCGCCACCGCCGTCGGCAACTTCGTGGCTGCTGGTGCGGTCCATGTTCTCGTGGCGACTCCGTTCACCGAGAACACCGGCTTCTGGGCCAAGGCCGCCGAGGCACAGTTGCCCTTCACCCTGCTCGACGTGTCCTCGTCGGGTTGCTCGCCCTTCGGCCTCAGCGCCGACCGTGCGGCGACCGCAGTGGGTAGCTCGTGCACCAC
>RHCK01000250.1 GCA_010030605.1 Acidimicrobiia bacterium | reverse complement strand
CGTTCACCTCGGAGACGCGCAAGGCGACCGGTTCGAAGTCGATCGTCAGCAGGTCGTCGCGACAATCGTCGGAGGATTCGATTTTCTCGGCCTCGTTCTCACGTGCAATCGCCGACACGACGAACCCGTCTGCGTGTTCCACATGGAAAATCCGTCGGATGGACCGTTCGGGGTCGGTTCGTTCGGGGTCGATGTCATCGGCGCGCCAACGTGCGAAGTGGTAGGACACGGGTGTGGACGCCCCGACGACGTCGACGGCATCGGTGGGCGTGGTGATGAACTCGGGCTGACCATCGCCGGACGGAAGCACCTCGGCCCAACCGCTCGGTGATCCCGTGTCACCGTCGGCCACGGCATCGATTCGTAGCCGAACGTCCTCGGCGGGTCGGGGTAGCGCGACGACACCATCGGGCGCCGACAGATCGATCTCGGTCCACGTCTCGCCGTCGAGGCTGACCGACGCGCGAGTGATTTCCCGCACGCCGTTTGGGTGTTCGGCCGACAGCAGCCGCAGCATCGAGATCGGTCGAGCAACTCTGCGCAACTCGAGTATTTGGCCGACCGGATCGCGACCCCAGCCGACCAGCCACGAGGTCGAAGGGTCGTCGTCGGCGGCCATGGCGGGCCGGTACTCGGGGTAATAGGCGAGAAGCGCGCCATAACCGGTTGCCGTGACCGAGAGCCCACTCGACGTGTCGACCAACGACTGTGTGACCGGCCGACCATTCCGATCGGGGAAGATCGGCAATCGATTGTCGAACTCGTCGTCGGTGGCATCCTCGGCGGTCTCCGTCGCCCCCCAAACGTTTTGGGATCCACGCCAATGGTGGGCTCGTTTGCGATTCCCATCGGTGACGATGAGTTCAGGAGCGGCGTTGAGCGCAACTTCGAGTTCGTTGGCGTCGAGCGCCGCCGATGAGAGGACGATGGATCGGCCGTCGATCACGCCCGAGGCCGCCAGGTCGACGAGGCTCGTGCCATCCCCGGAGACGACGACGGGTGCATCGGTGACGCGCGTGCCGGTCGAGGGTTGATCGACCGCGTAGAGAACGATCTCGGGCAACGGCTCGGCATCGGTGCGTTGTTCGCCGGGCGCGACGTTGACGGTTGGTGGACCGAATTCGGCAAGTCGTTCGAGACCCGGTGCGGAGTCGATCAATGCGGCGGAACGTTCGGGAGGGTCGAGATCGAATCGCTCGTATTGGTAACTGTTGACGACCATCACCGTGTCCGCGCCGAGTAGCCGAGCGATCGGGGCGATGGACTCGGCTGAGGCCGTGCCGTTCTGGAACGAATCATCGAGCGCGTACAGAAGGTCCATGTACGGTGCGCTGCCCTGAGGAACCCAGTCCCGATTCAGCATGGGTTTCTTGCTGATGCCCGGAAGTATTGAATCGACCGGGTAGCCCCATCGGAACGCCGCCGATTCGATTCCGGGGAGAATCAAAACGGATCCCGTGTGGCCCTCGTCGTATCGGCGATCGAGAAGGTTCGCCGCATCGGTCCACGCCGCCGGCAAGTTCTCCGGGCGTTCCATGACGGGGTCGACCATGCGTCCGGTCCACAAGGCCGGGAGGTTCAGGAGAGCGACGACGAGTGACAATGGCACCAACGCCCGTGACCACTGAGCGCGGGAGTCGGACGTCGTTGCCCACGATCGACGCAACGTCTCCACCGCCCATCCGCACCCGAAAGCAATCCCGATGATGACCAGGGGCACGGCACGAGTTGATGAACGGAGAGCCAGGCTGAGCGCGCTCTGCGGGCGGTCGACAAGAAGGCTCCAGATCGGGTTCGGAGCCGAGTAGGGGAAGGCCCCCACCGCGAGAATCAACCCCGAGAACAACATGAAGGCCAACGGACGTCGAACATCGGAACGCAGCCGACTCAGTCCCCCGAGGCCGATCAGGACGATCGCAACGCCGACGATGACGACGGCGACATTCGTTTGGTAGGGATTCGACGCCGAGGTGAGGGGCACGACGTCGTTGCGGTCGTAGAACAACCAATAGCCGAGCCCGCGAAGAACCTCCGGGGCAGTGGACGTGGCCGACGTGGACGGAAGTGCTTCGGTGTAGGACAGAACCGCTGATCCATATCGTCCCTGAACGGCGAGACCTGCCAACCACCATGCACTCATGGCGAGCGAGGTGGCGCCCAAGATCAGCATCGTCGACATTGCTCGACCAATCGTGATGCGACGGCGCCACAGGGCATCGAGGATGATGGCGACGGGTGCCGGCGCGATCATGAGCAACGCGGTGGCGTTGAGACCTCCGGAAGAAAAGATCAGGAACGCAAAGAGGGCGAGGTCGCCGAGGCGACGATCATGTGTGAATCGGATGGTGACGGCGACCAGCCATCCCAACAGCGCCCATGGAAGCAACAGCGCCGATGTGCGCGAGACATAGGGAAGCACGAACGGAGAAAGCTGATAAACGAACGCGGCCACGGCGATGCTGGACGTCGGTAGTTGGAGGCGACGTCCGAGGTGAACGATTCCGGCTCCGGCGATGAACAGCAGGCTGCCAATCCAGAGGCGATGCGCGATCCAATCGGGCACCCGAGCGAGATCGAAGAGTCCGAACCACGGTCCGCTCGGCCAGAGGTAGCCAACGTTCTGGTGGGGAACCCATCCGCCGAATTGACGGGCGTCCCAACTGAAGACCGCGTCCGACATCAATCGCCACGGGTTCAAATACAGGTACAACTTCGTGTCGCCGGGTACTTTGCCCGGAGCGGTGAGAACGAGTGGCACGTAGGCGAGCGTCGCCAAGGTGATTAGAAGCGCGTGTCGTCGGATCCAGTCGCGTAGGGAT
>RHCK01000249.1 GCA_010030605.1 Acidimicrobiia bacterium | reverse complement strand
ATCCTCGGTGGTCGACTGGTGTCGCGGAATTCGTCGCCAGAGATACCCTGACCCTCATGCAGATCGTGTCGGTGCTGTTCGTCGAGAATTTCGCCCTCCGGCAGGCCCCCGGACCGAGCACTCGCATCGACATCACCGGTGCCATGTTCTCGATGGCGGCTCCCCAACCGGTGCCCGTCACACTCGATCCACACCTCATCGCGCTCATTCATTGCGCACCTCATCAGAGTGGTTCGGGCGTGTTCGAAGTGGTGTTCCGGCGCGGAATGAACGAGGACGACGAGCAGATCGCCCGCAACGTGAGCCCCTTCACCGTGGAGCCCGGAAAATTCACGTATCGCTTGGTGAAAGCCGAGTTGGAGTTCGTGGACTACGGCCAGATCTTCGCGCACTGCCGTGTCGATCGGGGCCCGTGGCATCTCGTTCCGTTCACGTTGCTGCCACCGGCCTGACGTACCCGTTCGACGGGTCGGGGCGATTACAGTCGGGTCGTGCCGTCTTCTCTCGATCCGACCCTCGACCGTGCCGCCGTCAACATCGCTCGAGGATTGGCGATGGATGCTCCGTTGGCGGTGAAGAGCGGACATCAAGGCACCGCCATGTCGTTGGCTCCGTTGGCGCACGTGTTGTACAGCCGGGTCATGAAGCACGACCCGGCCGATCCCCAGTGGGCCGATCGCGACCGTTTCGTGCTGTCGGCCGGGCACGCGTCCATCCTTCAGTACTCGATGTTGTTTCTGCAGGGCTACGGACTCGAGATGAACGACCTGCGGGCGTTTCGGCAGTGGGGTTCGGCGACTCCGGGACATCCCGAGGCGGGTCACACCGCGGGCGTCGAAGTGACCACCGGACCGCTCGGACAGGGCATCGCGAACGCAGTCGGTTTGGCCATGGCCGAGCGTCATCTGCGCGCTCGGTTCGGAGTCGACGTGTGCGACCATCACACGTGGGTGATCGCCGGTGACGGTTGCTTGATGGAAGGTGTCAGCCACGAGGCCGCCTCGTTCGCCGGTCACCAAAAGTTGTCGCGCCTGATCGTGGTGTTCGACGACAACGGCATCACGATCGATGGTGGAACCGGTTTGGCGTGCAGCGACGATGTCGCTCGTCGCTTCGAGTCGTACGGCTGGTCCGTGGCGTCGCTCGGTGAGATCGGCGAGGATCTCGACGCGCTCGAGAGTGCGCTGGTGGCCGCTCGAGATTCTTCCGATGATCGCCCCAAGTTATTGATCCTGCGCACGAAGGTCGGCGTGCCCTCCCCCGACTGGACCGGCAAGCACGAAGCTCACGGAAACCCATTCACGGCCGAGCACGTGTCACGCACCAAAGAGGTCATGGGCATTCCGGACGAACCCTTCTGGGCCCCGGACGACATCGTTCGCTCGGTTCGCTCGGCGGCGGCTTCGCGTTGTCGCGCACAACACGATGCGTGGAGCGCTCGAGTGGCCACGAACACCGAATGGCAAACAATGCGGTCCGGTTCGCGCCCCGGTTGGGCCGATGCGCTTCCGTCGTTCGCCGTGGGAGAGTCGATCGCCACGCGCGTCGCGGTTCAGAAGGCCTTCGATGCGGCGCTCCCCGGACTTCCCGGCCTCATCTCCGGTTCGGCCGACCTGACGGGCAACACGGGTACGAAACTGACCGGACAGACCGCGGCGTCGAACACCGTCCCCGACGGTCGTCAGGTGTACTACGGCATTCGCGAGCATGCCATGGGATCGATCATGGTGGGAATGGCCCTTCACGGGAGCGTCCTGCCCGTCGGTGGCACCTTCTTCGTCTTCTTCGACTACATGAAGCCACCGGTGCGTTTGGCCGCATTGTCGCGAGCCAAATGCATCTTCGTGTTCAGCCACGATTCCGTGGGCGTTGGCGAGGATGGACCGACCCATCAGCCGATCGAACATCTGGCCGCGTTACGGGCCATCCCCGATCTGCAGGTGATTCGTCCGTGTGACGCGAACGAAACCGCGCGGGCTCTGAAGGTGGCCGTCGAACACGATGGTCCGACCGCTCTGGTTCTCAGTCGACAGAATCTTCCGGTCGTCTGCGACGGTTCGGCGGTCGACGCTGGAGCCGGCGTGTTGCGCGCGGGCGATGATGTGGTGATCGTGGCCACCGGCAGCGAAGTCTCCGTGGCCCTGGACGCCGCCGAACGCTTGGCATCGGAATCCATCTCGGCTCGGGTGGTGTCGATGCCGTCGTGGGATCGATTCGAAAAATTCCGCGCCACGAATTCGGCGGCGGCCGACGCGATTCTCCCGCGTTCGCTCCCCACGCTCTCGGTGGAAGCGGGTGCGACGATGGGCTGGCACAAGTACGCCGACGAGTGCATCGGGATCGATCGTTTCGGCGCCAGCGCTCCCGGCGCGACGGCGTTGGTCAACCTTGGCATCGAAGCCGGCAACGTCGTGAGCGCGGTGCGACGACTGTTGGGACGAGGAAACTGATCGCCACATGTCGTCGGATCGCCTCGTTCGTCTGCACCGGGAGCAGGGTCAAAGCCCGTGGCTCGACAATCTCCGTCGTGATCTCATTCGAGACGGAGGATTGGTGTCCATTCGTGACTCCGGCATTCGCGGTCTCACGTCGAATCCAACCATCTTCCAGAAGGCCATCCAAGGTTCGCAGGATTACGACGAACAATTCGCCGCACTGAGCGCGGCGGGACGTTCGGTCGAAGAGTGCTATTGGGAAATGGTCGTCGAGGACATTCATGGAGCCCTCGACGTGTTCGCATCGGTGCACTCCGACAGTGACGGAGGGGATGGTTTCGTCAGCGTCGAAGTCGATCCCAATCTGGCCCACGACACCTCGGGCA
>RHCK01000248.1 GCA_010030605.1 Acidimicrobiia bacterium | reverse complement strand
CCGGCAATGCTCGTCGACTCGGCTCGTCGTCGTTTGTGTCTGACGTCGGACCGCAACGGTGAGATCGAGGAGTGGCTACGTCACAACCCACCCGATTTCATGCGCGAGGTGATCGTTCTTCGTTGGCCCGGTGGGGTGGAGTCCGTAGGTCTTTCGTAGCCCCCGGCATCTGCCCCGAATAGATGCCTGCGCGGGGTGAAACGGCGAAGGCGATGATTCCGACGATGGCCGCCGGGACCGCCAACTGTGCGCCGAAGAGTTCGATCACCAGAACGCAACATGCCACCGGAGTGTTCGATGCCGCGCCGAAGACGGCACCAAGACACACGGCGGCGGCGATGCCCGATGGCAACCCGAGCGGCGCGGACATGACCGACCCCAAGGTTGCTCCGACGACGAACAACGGCGTGACCTCTCCGCCGGGAATCGAGCAGCCGAGAGCCACGGCCGTGAAGACGATTTTGAGCAACGGATCCCACCAATCGGCGAGATTTCCGTCGAGCGCCTGCTCGACGAGAGGAAGCGACAACCCGAGATAGTCCCGGCCGAGCATGATCATCAACAACAACGTGGCGATCGCTCCGATGACCGGTCGCAACGGGACGAGCGTCACCCGTTCGTCGATGAAGGCGCGCACATGGTGCAACACGAAAATGAAGAGACGAGCGGCGAGTCCGGCCGCGATTCCGAGCACCGCGAACCGAAGCGCACTCGACCAATCGACGGAGTACATCAATTCGACAAGCGGCGTCGAACGTCCCAAGGCTTCCACGACCAGATCGGCGGTCACCGACGCCACCAATGCGGGGATGAGTCCCTCGTAACGCAACCGACCCGTGCGTCGAACTTCGATGCCGAAGATGGCACCAGCGACGGGCACGCCGAACGCTCCACCGAACGCGCCGGCCATCGCGGCCACCATCAGCAGTCGTCGATCGGAAGGTGTGAGGCGAAGTGGTTTCGTGAGCAGCGACGAGAGCGATCCGCTGATCTGTAGCGCCGCACCCTCGCGCCCCACGGATGCTCCGGTGAGTTGGGCGATGTAGGTGGCGCCGAAGATCATCGGAGCCATGCGGGCCGGTACCGGATCGACCTCGACGTCCTCGTTCGAATTGGCGATGACGAGCGAGGTACCGCGGTTGGCCGAGCCTCCGAATCGCCAATACGTCGCGCCGAGAATCAGAGCCGCGACGGGGAGCAACCACACCAGCCACTGGTGATTGAGTCGCAACGAGGTGGCGTTGTCGAGCGATTCGAACAGTGCCCACGAGCCGACGCCACCGACGGCGCCGACGACGATCGAAAGTGTGATCAGGGTCAGGAGGTGAACGAACTGTTTCACCGGCTCGAGACGCACGAGATCACGGTACCGGTTTCGTGCTTCTCACCCGACTCTTACCTCGCATCGGGCAAACTGGGCTCATGGTGAATCGGGTGCTGGTGGCCGACGACGACAAGGCGGTGCGTGAATCGTTGGTGCGCGCGCTCAGCCTCGAGGGCTACACCGTGTCGTCCGCCAACGATGGCGCCAAGGCACTGGAGATGATTCGCGTCGGCGAGCACGACGCACTCGTGCTCGATCTCATGATGCCGGTCATCGACGGCCTCACCGTTTGTCGCGTTCTTCGATCGGAGAAGAATCGGATTCCGATCCTGATGCTCACGGCACGATCGGAGACCAGCGATCGGGTGCAGGGTCTCGATGCCGGCGCCGACGATTATCTACCGAAGCCGTTCGCGTTGGAGGAACTGCTGGCCCGGTTGCGCGCCTTGCTGCGTCGCACCAACCCGGTGGTCGATGAAGGTTCGCACGAGGAATTGGTGTTGGACGATCTTCGAATCGACACGTTGGCGCGACGCGTGTTCCGTGGGTCGGCGGAGGTGGATCTGTCCAAGACCGAATTCGAGTTACTAGAACTGTTGGTGAGGAACAACGGAATCGTTCTCGACCATTCCACGATCTACGACCGCATTTGGGGATACGACTTCGGTCCCGAATCGAAGAACTTGGCCGTGTACATCGGATACATCCGACGAAAGATCGATCTCGAGGGGCACCGTCGACTCATCCACACCGTGCGCGGCGTGGGTTACACCGCCCGGTTGGCACCGTCGTGAGTTTGCGCTGGAAGCTGACCCTGGCTTTGGCGGTCATCGCCGCCATCGGAACGGGAGCGGTGGGGCTGTTGTCGTACCAGTCCACGCAGTCGAGGTTGATGACCGAGATCGATCGCTCGCTGGTGAACGCCACCGATCGTTTCATGCAGCGACGCGACAACGGACCGGGCAATCGACCCGGTGGTCTCGACGGCTTCCGAATCGCGATACCGGACCGACCGCTCGGCATCGAACAATTCGTCGTTCAGATGGTCGACGCGAATGGTGAGATTCTCGCCGCCACCGAAGGCGTCTCGATTGCGGTCTCCGACGACGTGCGGAATCTCGCGGGCGGAGATGGAGAGCCTTTTCTTTCCAACGCCACGGCCGACGACGGAACGCACTATCGGCTCCGCTCCTTCGACACCCCGGTGGGCATCGTGCAGGTGGGTCGTGATCTCGCCGAGACCGACAGTGTGTTGGTCGATCTGCGCATTCGGGCGATTCTCCTGTCGTCGATCGTCGCCGTCGTGGCGGCGTTGATCGGCTGGTTCATCGCGGTGGGTGTCACGTCGCGTTTTCGTCGACTGTCGTTGGCGGCCGAGAACGTGGCCGCCACGGGACGACTGGACATCGACGCTCCGGTGACCGGTCGCGACGAGGCGGGCCGATTGGGACGTTCGTTCACCGAGATGTTGGCGGCTTTGTCGCGATCGAAAGAACAACAACAACGGTTGGTGGAAGATGCCGGT
>RHCK01000247.1 GCA_010030605.1 Acidimicrobiia bacterium | reverse complement strand
TTCGCAATCTTCTGGTCATCGACGTTCGAAACCACGGCGAGTTCGCCCTCGGTCATTTGCCCGGCGCACGACACATTCCCCTCACCGAACTGCTGCGAACGATTCCGGATCTCGACCCCGCCACTCCGATCGTCGTCAATTGCGCCGGTGGCTATCGATCGTCGATCGGCGCGAGCCTTCTGAGATCCCGCGGATTCCACGATGTCTCCGACCTCATCGGTGGATACACCGCGTGGGCCAACAGCAACATCCCGGTGTCACTGCCCACCATCGACGTGGACGAGGCCGATCGAGATCGAACTTCGTTGCGACTCGACTGTCGAGAGATCGACGAGTGGAACAGTGGGCACGATCCGCGTGCGATCCACGTGCCGATGTCGCAACTCCCCACGCGACTCGGTGAATTCGACACGTCGCGTCGAATCATCGTCATCTGCCGTTCGGGAAATCGATCGGGGAAAGTGACGGCATGGTTGACGGG
Source organism: Acidimicrobiia bacterium (assembly GCA_010030605.1). Lineage (GTDB taxonomy): Bacteria > Actinomycetota > Acidimicrobiia > Acidimicrobiales > Ilumatobacteraceae > Casp-actino8. The sequence goes on along the minus strand of RHCK01000247.1, from coordinate 2,369 downwards.
CCTCGGATACGACGCCGTGAACATGGCAGGTGGGATGCAAGCCTGGGCCTCGCGTGGCTTGGAGGTCGTCGACGCTCGAGGCGCAGCGGGAACCGTCATCTGATCGTTCCCTCGTCGGAACGACTCCTTCATTTAGGCTGATCACGTGGCCAAAGAGGACGAAATCGCCTACATCGAACGCCTCGGCCCGATCGGTCGCGAGCACGCGCTCAACAAGCCGTGGTCCGACGTGGATCGAGGGCGCTACTTGCAAGAAATCGGGGCGCTCATCACCTTGCTTCCGCAGCCACCGGCGCGCATCCTCGACCTCGGAGCCGGAAGTGGCTGGACCAGTTGCTTGTTCGCAATGGCCGGGTATCAGGTGACCGCCACCGACATCGCCCCGGAAATGGTCGCCATGCAGGCGGAGAACGCCGCCCGATACAACGTGAAACTCGACGGGTCGATCGTGACCGACTTCGAATCACTTCCCTTCGAGAACGAATTCGATGTCGTCGTTTTCTACGACTGTCTCCACCATTCCGACGACGAGTTCTTGGCGTTGCAGGGAGCGTGGCGAGCCCTGAAGCCGGGTGGGATCTGTGTGACCCTCGAGCCGGGTCGTGGTCACCACAAGACCGAAATGTCGAGGAACGCCGTGACCCATCTGGGAGTCACCGAACGCGACATGCCACCGTCGCTCATCGTGTCGTCGGGCCGTCGGGCCGGTTTCACTGCACACGCCGTTCATGACCGTCCGTTGGATCCGTTGCTCATCACCACCGGACGCTGGCCCCGATTGTCCACCATCGCCAATCTCACCAAGCGCTACGTCAGTCGATCAACACCGATCGTCATGACCCGTGGACACTACGTCGTGTTGACGAAGTAAGGGCCGAGAATCGACCTCCACCTCCGGTGTTGGCGTGCGGATGTTTGTTTTTGAACACCTGAGTGGCACCGACCAAAACGGTCAGGCCGGTCGCCACGATCATCGCGCCCTGAAGAACTTCGTTGTCGACTTTTCGCAGGATGAAGTTCACCACCGAGATCACGATGACGAGCGACGACGTGGGGATTAGCTCGAGCCACATGCGACTGGCTCCGAGCGCGAAGATGATCGAGCCGATGGCCACGACTGGTAGGACACCTTCCAGACCATCACGGCCCGCGGACCACGCGGGGCTGGACATCAACACGATGACACCTCCGATGGCTCGGAGAACGGTCGGTGCGGAAATCTTCTGGGTGCCGATGAGCACCATCAGCAGTCCGACCACCATGAACGGAAGCGCCGAGCTCTCGTTCTTGGCTCTCAAAATGGACCCGATCGTCCCAGCCACGACCATCGAACTGGCGGGCAAACTGATCACTGCGGCGAACTGCGCGAATCGAATTCGCGCGAGCGACCACGCCAGGACGACCGCGGCCGGAATAAGTGCCGACCACTCTCCGGAGAGTTCGAGTTCTCTCAACAACAACCCGGTCGCCGTCGCACCGGCACCCAAGGTGACAAGTTCGAGCACTTCACCGAATCGGTGCCACGCACCATCACGATGTTGGGCGAGCACCGACGCGTAACCAGCCAACACCGCGACGACGTACAAAGTGGCGGCGATCGACATCCGTGACGCATCCTCGAAAACGACGATCACCAATCGGACCGCACCGATGAGAACAAGGAGACCACCGAGATAGCCCACGATCTCCCGGGTCGGAAGAGAGAAAATCGGGGCCTTCTCGATGAGTTGTGCTTCGGGTTCGGTCAACCGGCCGGTTCGAACCAGCTGCTCGAGTACTTCGGATTGTGACATGCGGTTCATGACCGCATTCTCCCGAACGCCATCTCGAACGCCCAGAGACGTCCGTACTTTCTCAGTGATCCGATGTACTCATCGGCGACGTTCCCGCCAATGCCCAAACCCAATTGGGCAACATATGCGGCATCAACAGAGCTCCATCCCATCCATCGGTGGTGTCCAGATACTCCACGCCAAGGGGCATCTCGTCGGTCGGCAACTGTCCCCAGAAGTCTTCGATCCAAAGAACACGCCGTCCGGCGTTCAAAGCTTCCTGCGCCACATTGTGGGCGGCGCCGGCCTTCCAGTCGACGAATCTCGATTCTGAACCGTCGTCGATGACCTCCAGACGATCGATTCCCAAAAACGTCGCAATCTCGTCGTTGGCTCGGTGACGCCAAGTGGTGCACCAACGCACCTCGCCGATGGCGCACAACGTTCGAATCAACGTCGGCATATAGTCAGGCACCAGCAGTGTGTAGCCATGACTTTGGAAGGCATGGGTTTCCCACGCCTCCGTTCGCAAACCGACACCTTCGATGTCGTTGATGACTCCGTCCACATCCAGCAGGATCAGCGGTCGCTCCACTT
>RHCK01000246.1 GCA_010030605.1 Acidimicrobiia bacterium | reverse complement strand
GATGACGTACCGAAGTGCGTGTCGTCGAACCGTTCATCGGTCAGCAGATGTGCCGCGGGTTCGATGTCGGACAATGCGCGGGCGGTCGACGAAGTGGTGCGTGCCGTGACGACCGAACGCGAGGTGAGTTTCGTCGAACCACGCCGGTGGCTCTGTTCGAACGAGGTCTGTCCCGTGATCGTGGGCAACCTGCTGGTGTATCGCGACTCACATCACCTCTCGAATCGGTTCATGCAGTGGTTGACACCGGTCGTTGCCGACGTGTTGGTGCCGTTCGTTCGAAACGTTCAGTCGGGGGCGATGTAAGCACCGACCACATCGGTGGTGCGACGCAGGGACACCGCCAACTGATCCTTGACCGCGGCGCTCAGATTCGGATCGGACAATCCCGGCTTCACGAGTCGGATCACCATGCCGTCGCTCTTGTCGACCCACGTTGGGTGCACCACTGGTTGTTCGACCGTGAATCCACCGGCATCGTTGCGCACGACGTTGACCGTGACGATCATGCCGTCTTGGGTGTTGGCCTGTGGCACGCCGTCGGTCGGGTGATAGCTGAGCGAGTTCCCCAGACCGAACACGGTCCAAACACCGTTGATCTGTTCGATGGGCTGAATCATGTGCGCGTGGTGTCCGACGATGAGATCGACCACACCCGACGACGTGATTTTCTCGGCCCCGGAGCGCTGGGATTGTGACACCGCGGTTTGGGTTCCCCAGTGCAGGCTGACGACCACGAACTCGGCACCCATCTCCCGCGCCTTGGTGGCGTCGGCAATGATGCGATCGGGGTCGATGAGTGCCGAGCGCCACTCTTCACCCTCGGGCGTGCTCAATCCGTTGTAGCCGTACGTGTACGAGAGGTGCGTGAACTTGATGCCGTTCACCTCGAGAACCGTGGGTTCGATCTCGGCGGGCGTGCGAGCCATGCCGGCCTGGGTGATGCCGACGCGTTCGAAATTCGCGATGGTCGACTCGATACCCGGAACACCTTTGTCGAGCGTGTGGTTGCTCGCCGTCGAACAGCGGTCGTATCCGGCACCGGCCACGGCATCGAGAATTTCCGACGGTGCGCCGTAGAGGGGGAAAGTCGACGGGTTCTCGCCGGCGGGTGCGATCGGTACCTCGAGATGGCAGATGGCGTAGTCGACGCTTTCGATCAATGGCTTGATCACGGCGAACATGGGCGTGAAGTCGTAGCCGTTGCCGCCGGTGTTGTTCAGCGCGCGCTTGTACAACTGGCTGTGGATCAACACGTCGCCGGAGAACGCGAACTCGATGTGTGGTGGACCCGCCGGCTCGGTCGTGGTGGGGGCTTCGGTAGCCGGTGGAAGGGTGGGATTCGTGCTGTCGACGGGACTGAGCTCCACCAAGGGGGCGAACGCGGTGGTGTCGGTCGACCCCGAGGAACCACCACAGGCCCAGGCGGTGGTCGCGAACCCGACGACGGCGGCGATGCGCACGAGCCGTCCGGAAATCATGGGGAAACTGTATCCGTGGCACGCCTCGGCGAACCGTTCATGACCTGTGAAAGAATGCGATCATGTCGATCAACATCGGAAACCTGTTGGCTCGTCGCGCCAACATCAGTTCGAAAGTCGAAGCCCTGTACGACGTGGCGGCTGATCGTCGCTACACGTACGCGGAACTGAACGCGGAGACCAACCGTGCCGCACAACTTCTGGTTCGCGCCGGAGTGAAAAAGGGCGATCGGGTTGGCTTGTTGCTGATGAATTCGGCGGAGTACCTGACGTCGTTCTTCGCCACCGCGAAGTTGGGGGCGGTCATCGTTCCGTTGAACTGGCGACTCGTGGCCGACGAACTGGAGTTCATCCTGAAGGACTCGGGAACCACGGTCCTGGTGTTCGGAGCCGAATTCTCCGCGACGGTCAGCGAGTTGCAGTCACGAGGTTCCAAGACTGATGTGCGTTCATGGCTCTACGTGGGCGACAGCGCCGCCAAGCCCGACTTCGCCCTTGACTACGTGGCCGAGTCCGCGAAAGAAAATCCTGTCGAGCCGGCAGTCACGGCCTCGGGTGACGATCTGCTGTACATCATGTACACCTCCGGAACCACCGGTTTGCCGAAGGGCGTGATGCATTCGCACAACACGCAGTACTGGGCGTTGTCGACCATGTGCACGACCGCCGACCTTGCTCAAGGTGATCGGTACATCAACCCCATGCCCATGTTCCACGTCGGTGCTCTCACGCCGGCTTTGGGGACCATCTTCATCGGTGCCACCCACGTGCTGATGCGCGCGTTCGATCCGAACAAGGTTTGGGAACTCATCGACTCCGAGCGCATCAACAACGGATTGTTGGTGCCCGCGATGTTGCAGTTCATGCTGCTGGTGCACGATCCGGCCAAGCACAAGCACGAAGAGGTGCGTTGGTTGATGGCGGGAGCGGCTCCGGTTCCGGTTCCGCTGATCCTCGCTTACAACGAGATCGGTATCGAAATCAACCAGGTGTACGGACTCACGGAAACATGCGGACCGGCCTGTCTCACGTCACCGGAAGATGCGATCACGAAGGCCGGATCGACCGGAAAAGCTTTCTTCCTGTCGGCGGTTCGTGTGGTGCGGCCCGATGGTACGGATTGTGCGCCGAACGAATCAGGCGAGGTCTTGGTGAGTGGTGGCCACATCATGCTCGGCTACTGGAATCGTCCGGATGCCACCGCCGATTCGTTGAAGGACGGTTGGTTGCACACCGGCGACGGCGCGATCATGGACGAAGAGGGATACGTCTACATTCAGGACCGCATCAAAGACATGATCATCTCGGGCGGCGAGAACGTGTACCCGGCCGAAATCGAGAACGTGATCATGGGTCATCCGGGGGTCAC
>RHCK01000245.1 GCA_010030605.1 Acidimicrobiia bacterium | reverse complement strand
GAGGGCATCACGGCACATCAACATTCCGAGTTGGAAGAAGTCGTCCACGCGTCCGGCCTTCTCGAGCGTCTGGTTCAGGCTGTTGCCATCACCGGTGACGCGCAGATCCTTCTGGAACTCCTCGTACAACGCGGGCAGCTCCGACAGTGCCTTCTCGAGGCCCTGCTGGGTGCGCTCCATGCCGCAGTAGTCCCAGATGATTCGACCCACCTCGCGGTGGAAGAAGTCCGGCGAGCGGGTGCCCTTGATGTCGAGGTAACCCTGATAACGCTGACGCGCGGCCTGCTCGGCTTCCTTGAACGCCGGATGATCGGTGCCCGGGATCGGCTTGTTCAACATCGGGGCCAAGTAGTTGCCGATGGTGTACGGCAACACGAAGTAACCGTCGGCCAAGCCCTGCATGAGTGCCGACGCTCCGAGACGGTTCGCACCGTGATCGGAGAAGTTGGCCTCGCCCGCGGCGTACAGACCGGGGATGGTGGTCTGAAGTTCGTAGTCGACCCACAGTCCACCCATCGTGTAGTGCGAGGCCGGGTAGATGCGCATCGGCATGTCATAGGGGTTCTCGCCGGCGATGCGTTCGTACATCTCGAAGAGGTTTCCGTAACGCTCTTCCACCACGTGGCGACCGAGACGATTGATCGCATCGCTGAAGTCGAGGTACACGCCGTTCTTCAGCGGACCGACACCACGACCCGAATCGACCGAACGCTTGGCCGCGCGCGACGAGATGTCGCGAGGGGCCAGGTTGCCGTAGCTCGGATACAGACGCTCGAGGATGTAGTCGCGCTCCTCCTCGGGAATTTGGGCGGCCGAACGATTGTCGTCGGGGTTCTTCGGGACCCACACGCGACCGTCGTTGCGCAACGACTCCGACATGAGCGTGAGCTTCGACTGCGTGGGATCGCTCTGCGGAATGCAGGTGGGGTGGATCTGCGTGTAGCACGGGTTGGCGAACAACGCGCCCTTGCGGTGGGCGCGCCACGCGGCGGTCACGTTGCAGGCCATGGCGTTGGTGGAGAGGAAGAACACGTTGCCGTATCCACCGGTGGCCATCACCACCGCGTGAGCGGCGTGTGACACCACTTCACCGGTCATGAGGTCGCGCGTGACGATGCCGGCGCAACGACCTTCGACCGTCACCACATCGACGAGTTCGGTGCGATTGAACAAACGCACGTTGCCCAAACCGATCTGGCGAGCCAACTGCTGGTACGCACCCAACAACAACTGCTGACCGGTCTGGCCGCGGGCGTAGAAGGTACGGCTCACCTGAGCACCACCGAACGAACGGTTGTCGAGCAATCCGCCGTATTCGCGGGCGAACGGAACGCCTTGGGCCACCATCTGGTCGATGATGTTCACCGAGACTTCGGCGAGACGATGCACGTTTCCTTCGCGCGCGCGGAAGTCGCCACCCTTGATGGTGTCGTAGAACAAACGATGAACGCTGTCGCCATCACCTTGATAGTTTTTGGCGGCGTTGATTCCGCCTTGCGCGGCGATGGAGTGCGCGCGACGCGGCGAGTCGTGGAAGGTGAAAGCATCCACTTGATAACCGAGTTCGGCCAACGTTGCCGCCGCCGACGCGCCGGCCAAACCGGTGCCGACGACGATGACCTTGAACTTGCGCTTGTTGCCGGGGGCAACCAGCTTCACGTCGCTCTTGTAGGTGTTCCACGCGTCGGCCACGGGGCCGGTGGGGATCTTGGATTCGAGTGTGATCGTCATGTGATGGTCTCCTGATGATCCGGGTCAGCCGACGATTCCGGCGAGAACGGCGATGGGGAAAGACACGTTGCCGACCACCACGATGGTCGAGATACCGGAGGCCAAGCCGCGCCTCCACTTGTTGAACTTCGGGTTGTTCCAGCCGAGCGACTGGAAGAGGCTCCACACGCCGTGGAACAAGTGGACCCCGAGCATGATGTTGGCCAACACATAAAAGATGGCCACCGGCAGACGGTCGAGGCTGAACACCACCGCGCCGTACACGTCCTTCAGACCCTCGGCATCCTTGGTGCCCACGTAGGAGTTCACGGAGCCCGCGCCGAAGGTGAGGTCCAGTAAGTGCCACACGATGAACAGCAGAACCACGATGCCGGTGAGGCGCATCGAACGACTCGCGAAGCTGGCCACCTGATAGTCACGCTCGCTCTGGTACTTCACCGGCCGGGCGCGACGGTTCAACAGCGTCAGCGTGTACGCCGCGTGAATGTGCAACAACACCATGGTGATGAGGCCACCACGCAGGATCCAGAGCATGACCTTCTCGGGCAGGATCGGGTACAGCAACTTCTCGAGGAAGTGGGCGTAGTGGTTCAGATCCGAGGCGCCCATGTACATCTTCAGGTTGCCGATCATGTGGAAGACCACGAACCCCATGAGGCCGATACCCGTGATGGCCATCACGTATTTCTTGCCCACGGCCGTGCCGTACAGGTCGAGAAGGAACGGTTTGCGCTTGCGCGACGCCCGTGCGACTGCGGTGCCCGTGACCGGACCCCTCTTGGTGACTGTCTGCGCCATCGTGACCTGCGCCTTTCGCGAACGGCCCCGTCGGGCCACTACCGGTCCACCCGTCGGTGAATCCGCCATGACGCTACTCCTCGGCCGGTTCGGACCCCGAAATCGTCCGCACCAAGAACGGGCCCGGAGCCAACTGTCACAAGCGCCCTCCCGCGGGTCCCGACCACCCCGATTCTCCGCTATCTCGCCGTGGGGGCCTCGGAGTCTCTACAATCCACTCGCCCCTGGCCGGGCGGTCATCCGGACCGCCCCCGAAGTGTCTCGAGGAGAGATCTGGTGTTTTCACTTATTGCCGCAGAAGGCGGTTGGCAGAGCTTCACG
>RHCK01000244.1 GCA_010030605.1 Acidimicrobiia bacterium | reverse complement strand
ACTCCTTGATGCGTTGCATCGGCTTCTCGTACGGAACACCGTGGAAGCCCTCGATCACCTGCGGACCACTGGCACCGAGGCCGAGAATGAATCGTCCGTTGCTGACGTAGTCGCATCCGGCTGCGGTCATCGCCATCAGCGCGGCGGTGCGGCTGTAGACGTTCACGATGCCCGTGCCGATTTCGACGCGGTTGGTCTTGGCAGCGAGATAGCCCACCTGACTGATGGCGTCGGCGCTGTACGCCTCGGCGATCCAGACCACGTCCAAACCGGCCTTTTCCAATTCGACGACGCGATCGACCGCGGCATGGAAGCCTCCGGCGTAGTTGAGCATCATGGACAACTTCATGGTTTCCTCCGGATGGATGTCGTGACCGAATGTTCGAACGGTTGGACTCGGTACGTCCGAAACCCTACGAGTGAGGAGGCTTCTCCGACGAACCCTCACGAACAACCAGCCCATCGTTCAGGTTTCCGGAACGGAAGCCCTCGAGGTCGATCGTGACGTAGCGGTAGCCGGCACCTTTCAGGGCCTCGACGATCGTGCCCCGGGCCTCGATCGCCCGTCCGATCTCGGATTCCTCGAATTCGATGCGGGCGGTGTCGCCGTAGTGGCGCACCCGGACCTGCCGGAATCCCAGACGGTGGAGAGCCCCCTCGGCACGGTCCACGCGGCTCAGAATCTCGATGCTCACTGGCGTCCCGTAGGGAACTCGACTGGCGAGGCATGCCGCGGCCGGTTTGTCCCAAGTGCGCAAGCCGTCCAGCCGCGATGCCGCTCGAACATCGTCTTTCGTGAAGCCCGCTTGCACCAACGGAAAGACCGCGCCGTGCTCGAGAGCGGCGCGCTGTCCCGGACGATGGTCGGCGAGGTCGTCGACGTTCACCCCCAGAACCACCGTGGCCCCCTCGGCGCGGGCGATCGGACCCACGACATCCATCAACTCGGCCTTGCAGTGGTAGCAACGATCGACATCGTTGGCGCGATACGCCGCTCGCTCCATCTCGGCGGTGAGCACCGGGGTCCAACGCAAGCCCCACTCGGCGGCCAGATCGCGACAATCGCGTTCCTCGTCGCCGGCCAGACTCGGCGACACCGCGGTGACTGCGTGGGATCGCCGTGGTCCGAGCACCCGATGAGCGACGGCGGCGAGGTAGGCCGAGTCGGCGCCCCCGCTGAACGCCACCACCACCGAGTCGAGTTGCCTCAAGACGTCCTCGAGCACCTCGATCTTGGCCGTGAGGGCTTCGTGTGCGCTCGCCATGCACCCATCGTGCCACGAATCGCAGGTCCTCGACCCTCTCGTTCGGGCAAACATCGTCGACGGAGGGCAGACTCGAAGCATGGAAAACCCGACGGACCACTTCCCCGTGAAGAACGGCCGGGTGGTGCGGGTGTCATCCGGCAACGGTCACTCCTTGCGAACCATTCAACGAGGTGAACGTCGCACGGATTCGCCGGTCTTCTTGCTGATCCATGGCTTGGCGTCGAACGCACGCATGTGGGACGGAGTCGGTGATGCGTTGCAGGAATCCGGTTATGCGAGCGTCGCCATCGACCTGCGGGGACACGGCCTGAGCGACAAACCCGACTCGGGCTACGACTTCGACACCGTGTGCGACGACGTGGTCGGAGTGCTCGACCATCTTTCGATCGATCGGGCCGTCTTCGTGGGGCAGTCCTGGGGCGGAAACGTCGTGGTTCACGCGGCACATCGCCACCCCGATCGCGTGATCGGTTCGGTGGCCGTCGACGGTGGCGTCATCGAGCTCGGTCGCGTGTTTCCGGATTGGAACGATTGCGAACGACGAATGGCCCCTCCTCGACTCGCGGGCATGCGCGCCGGTCGCCTCGAAAGCGCCATTCGTGCGACGAATGGCGACTGGCCCGAGACCGGCATCATCGGTTCATTGTCGAACTTCGATTTCCACCATGATGGAACCATCTCGCCACACCTCACCTTCGATCGACACATGCTGATTCTTCGCGAGTTGTGGTCGCACCGCCCGTCGGAGTTGTTCCCCCGGATCGATCGACCCGTCCTCTTCCTTCCCGCCGACTCGGGTGACGTCGCCTGGACCCGCGACAAAGAAGAGGCCATCGACCGCGCCGTCGCTTCGTTGAAGAAAGGTCGAGCGCACTGGTTCCGACCGGCTCACCACGATCTGCACGCCCAACATCCTCGGCGTTGTGCCGATGTGTTGATCGAAAACGTCGAGAATGGATTCCTGTCATGAGCATTCCCAGACTTCTCACCATCATGGGTTCGGGCGAAACCGCACCGACCATGATGAAGCCTCATCGTGATCTGATCGCGCGCCTTCCGGGAACACCGTCGGCGGTGGTGCTCGACACCCCGTACGGCTTCCAGGAGAACGCTCCGGAGTTGGCCGGACGCGCCGTGGAGTATTTCCGTCAGAGCGTGGGGCATCCGATCGAGATCGCCGGCTTGACGCGAGTTCATGACCAGGATCCATTGGCCGTCGAACAAGGCTTGGATCGCATCCGACGAGCCGACTACCTGTTCGCGGGACCCGGCAGTCCGACCTACGCGCTACGTCAGTGGGCCGGTACCGCGGTACCCGACATCGTGAAAGCCAAGATGCGAACCGGCGGGGCCGTCACGTTCGCATCGGCTGCCGCGCTCACCCTCGGTCGTTACACGGTTCCCGTCTACGAGATCTACAAGGTCGGCGCCGAACCGTATTGGCTCGACGGTCTCGACGTGTTGGGTGAAATCGGTTTGAAGGTCGCCGTCATCCCCCATTACGACAACGCCGAGGGTGGTCATCACGACACGCGCTTCTGCTATCTCGGTGAACGTCGTTTGCGCATGTTGGAAGAGATGCTCCC
>RHCK01000243.1 GCA_010030605.1 Acidimicrobiia bacterium | reverse complement strand
GGCAGGCCTACAACATCAACGCCGACACGGTGGCCGGAGCCATCGCCGAAGCCTTGGGTGCCGAGAAGTTGGTGTATCTCACCGACATCGAGGGACTACGTCGCGTGGTCGACGATGCCAGCAGTCTCATTCGTCAGACGAGCCCCGACGAACTGGACGCGCTCATGGCCGACGGCACCATCGCCGGGGGAATGATTCCGAAAGTCGAGAGTTGCGTGCGCGCCGTGCGCGGAGGCGTTCGGCGGGCGCACATTCTCGACGGTCGCATTCCGCACGTTTTGTTGCTCGAGCTCTTCACCGATGCCGGCATCGGCACCATGGTCGAGAGCGCGTACAAGAAGGTGGGTTCATGAGCGCACATGCCTTCGACACGTCCGGCCTCGACCGATGTCCGTTCATGCCGGTGTTCGGCGCGCCGGCCGTCATGTTCGAACGGGGGAGTGGAACCGAGCTGTTCGACGTCGATGGCAAGCGGTATCTCGATTTCTTGTCGGGCATCGCGGTGGTGTCGCTCGGACACGCGAATCCGGTGATCGCCGCCGCGGTGAGCGAGCAGATGAATCGGCTCGTTCACGTGAGCAACTTCTTCGCCAACGATTCGGCCACGTCGGCCGCCATTGCGGTGAACTCCTTGTTGCGCGAGGCCACGGGTGTCAGCGGGCAGGTGTTCTTCTGCAACAGCGGAGCCGAAGCCAACGAAGCCGCCATCAAGTTGGCGCGCAAGTTCGGCGGTCGCGGTCGCCACGTGGTGGTGAGTGCGTTGGGCAGTTTCCACGGGCGCACGTTGGCGGCTCTCGCCGCCACGGGGCAGCCCGCCAAACACGAACCATTCCAACCGATGCCCGATGGTTTTCGTCATGTTCCGTTCGGTGATTTGGATGCATTGCGGGCCACGGTCGATGCATCGTGCGCGGCCGTACTCATCGAGACAGTGCAAGGCGAGGGCGGAGTCATCCCCGCCTCCGCGGAGTACTTGCGAGGTATTCGAGAACTCTGTGACGAGCGCGGAATGTTGATGATGATCGATGAGGTGCAGACCGGATTCGCGCGCACCGGAGAATGGTTCGGTTTCCAACACGCCGGCGTCGTACCCGACGTGGTCACCATGGCCAAGGCCATGGGCAACGGTTTCCCCGTTGGGGCGTGTTGGGCGCGCACCGAGGTGGCGGCGGTCTTCCAGCCCGGAGATCACGGCAGCACCTACAGCGGAACGGCCATCGCTGGCGCCGCGGTGAACGCGGTCATCTCCGAGATGCGTCGTCTCGATGCGCCCGCCATGGCGCGCGCCAAGGGCGAACATCTGGCCGCATCGCTCGGGAGCATCGACGGTGTCGTCGCCGTTCGCGGTCAGGGTCTTTTGCGGGCCGCCGATCTCGGCGCGCGTGATGCCAAGGCCGTTTATCTCGAGATGTTGAATCGAGGTGTGGTCACGAACGCGGTCAATGCGAACTCGTTGCGCCTCGCACCTCCGTTGACCGTCTCCATCGCCGAGATCGACGAAGTGGTGAAGGTGTTGTCGGCGGTGTTGGCCGACGGAATCGGAGTTCCATCATGAACGTTCGCGGACTGTTGAACATCACCGACCTGACGGTCGACGAACTGTCGTTGGTGTTGGCGTTGTCCCAACGCGATCCGGCGTCACTCGGTCGACCACTCGCGTCTCCGTCGGGCCTCGCTCTCGGTGCGGCTCTCATCTTCGAGAAGCCGTCCAATCGAACCCGACACAGCATGGAAGTCGCCGTCGTGCAATTGGGCGGACACCCCGTGTACACGCGTGGCGAGGAAGTGGGTTTCGACACGCGCGAACCCGTTGAGGACATCGGTCGAATTCTCAGCGGGTATCACGGTCTCGTCGCGGCTCGCGTGTTCTCCCATTCGGTGGTCGAACGGTTGCATGCTTCGTGTTCGGTTCCGGTGGTGAACATGCTCTCGGACGTGTCACACCCGCTTCAGGGTCTGGCCGATGCACTCACCATGGTGAACGAGTTCGGTGAACTCGCGGGGCGCACCGTGGCGTACGTCGGCGATTACAATAACGTGGCCCGTTCGCTGGGAGAAGTGTGCGTCATGTTGGGTGCTCACTATCGATTGGCCTGCCCGGCGGGTTACAGCGCATCCGATGCCGAATTGAGTCGGTTGTCGTCACTCGGTTCCGGCTCGATCGAGCAGTCGACCGATCCGGTGGTCGCCGTGCGCGGCGCCCACGCGGTGCACACCGACACCTGGGTGTCGATGGGACAAGAGGCCGAGAAGGCCGAGCGGCTGGGCATTTTCGGTTCTTACACCGTCACGAGTGCATTGATGTCGAAAGCGGATTCCCGTGCCATCTTCATGCACTGCCTTCCGGCGTATCGCGGTTACGAAGTGGAGGCCGCCGTCATCGATGGCGCCGCGAGTCGCGTGATCGAGCAAGGTCACAACCGATTGCATTCCGCGCGTGGCGCGATGGCGTTCTTGTTGGGGGTGAAGTGATGTCATCGAAAGCCCATCGACAGCAATTGATCGCCACGCTCATCGCCAAGCACGCGGTGACCAATCAACCACAGCTCGTCGAATTGCTGTCCAAGAACGGAGTCACCGCGACGCAGGCCACGGTGTCCCGCGACCTCGAGGACCTCGGTGCGGTCAAGGTTCGCGTGCCGGGCGGCGACACGGTGTACGCCATCCCCGAGTTCGCGCCGGCGCGATTGGCACCCGAGGATCAATTGCGTCGCGTCATGGGCGAATGGGTCGCCGAAGTCACTCACAGCGGGCCGATGGTGGTGGTGCGCACGCCTCCGGGTTGCGCGCACGTGGTGGCATCGGCGCTCGATCGCAGTGGTATGCCCGAGATCGTGGGCACCGTGGCGGGCGACGACACCATCTTCTGC
>RHCK01000242.1 GCA_010030605.1 Acidimicrobiia bacterium | reverse complement strand
ACGACCGACATCGTCCAGTCCGAGAACGCGAGCCGGCACGGACGTTGCCGCCATCAATGCGTTGGCCAGTGGCACTCCGGCCTTCACGCACACTCGTACGCAATCGGTCATGGTCGCCGCCGAACCGGCCAACGTTCCGTCCGTTAGTCGCGGGGCGCCATCGATCAGCTGCATGCTCACCGGCCCCGCGTTGCCCGCTCTCCAGGCGACCGCGTCGGTCACCAACGCGATGGCGTCGGGCTTGCACCGAAAGGCCAAACGAATCATGTCGGGATGAACATGAACACCATCGGCGATGAGGCCGGCAACGACGCGATCGTCGTTCAGCACCCACGTCGCCAAACCCGGCTCGCGGTGCGCCATCCCGCTCATCGCGTTGAAAAGGTGGGTGATCATCCGTGCACCGGCATCCACCGCCGCTTCGTATTGATCACGTGACGGGCGCGAATGTCCGATCGACGCCACGATTCCGGCGCGCCTCGCCGCACGAATCACGTCGACGACACCGGGGTTCTCGGCTCCGACGGTGATGATCGCCGGGGTCGCCGACATCGACTCCAGGAACCCGACATCAGCCGCTTCGACCAAGTCGGCCCGGTGGGCGCCGATCGCCGAGCCGAGGAAGGGACCTTCCAGATGTACGCCGGCGACTCGTGGACGTTCCGGGTACGCCAACACGGGGTCACCCTGTGGTTCGACGAATTTCCCGATGAAATTCACCGCATCGGCGTAACGATCACGGTTCGCCGTGACCAGCGTCGGACACCAGGTGCCCACGCCCTGCTCGATCAGCAACGATCCGATCCGGTCCCATGCCGCACGATCGTGATCGCGAGCGGTTCGCCACACATCGACGTCGTCGACGCCGTTCACCTGCAAATCGACGAACGCCGGAGCCAGGATGCGGCCGTTGTCGGCGACGGAGGTCAGGGACTCCACGGAGGTGATGATTCCTCCATCCACCTCGACGCACGCGGGACCCATGGTGCCGTCGGGCAGTAGGGTGCGGGCGCACTCGAGGCGAAACATCACGACATTCTGCCCGTCGCGTTCGAACGTGACACAGTGGAAGCATGAGCGACGAGCGTGGTGTTCCCGGAGTGGCGTGGCGCGAGAACGACCACGAACCTTTGCCAGCCGACGTCGCCGAACGATGGGCCCGTTTCGGACACTGGGATCGCGTGTACTTCCCTCGTCTGGTGGGGCTGGAAGTGGAGTCGATTCGCTTCGGTTATTGCCGCATGCGACTTCCGTTTCGTCCGGAACTGGAACAACCGATGGGCGTCGTGCACGGGGGTGCGATCGCCACGCTCATCGATGCCGTGGTGGTGCCCGCCATCGGGGTGGCCTACGGTCCCGAGGTCGGATACAGCACGCTCGACATGCACATCCAATATCTGTCGGCGTTGGTGGGAGAGGACGCCATCGCCGAGGGTGTCGTGACGCGACGCGGACGCTCGGTGGTCTTTTGCGAGGTCACGGTTGTCGGGGCCACGAGCGGAAAGGTCATCGCTCGCGGAGCATTGACCTACAACGTCTCGACCGCGCGGCCCCCGAAGGTGTGAACCTCAGTTCGTGTCGCTCAATCCGAGAACATTCAGTGCGTTCTCGCGAAGGAACTTCGGCCACACGTGATCCTTGAACGGAACGTGGGGCATGTCACCCATGATGCGCTCGTAGGTGAGACCCATCGGCCAATAGCCCGCGTAGATGACCCGATCGGCTCCACGGGTGTTCGCGTAGTCGATGATTCGTTGGTCGTAGTGCTTCGGTGCGAACGCGCTCGTGGAGTAGTAGAGGTTCGGCCACTTCAACATCAGCTTCACCATCAACTCGGTCCACGGCTGGCAACCGTGGCGCGTCACGATCTTCAGTTCCGGGAAGTCGTAGCAGACGATGTCGAGCAATTCGACGTGCTGACACATGCTCGGCACCCGAGGACCCGGAATGCCCGCGCACACGAAGATCGGAATACCCAACTCGGCGCAGGTGGAATAAATCGGGTACCACCGCGCGTGATCGATCGGCACCTGTGGGGTGCATCCCGCCGGGAAGGTTCCCACCGCCCGCAAGCCAAACTCCTCGTGCAAACGTCGGATCTTTCTGACTTCGTCCACGCCATTGTTGGCGTCGGCACTGCACGACGGGATGAAACGCTCGGGAAAGTCGCGCAACGCGCGAAGACCTGGTTCACCCTCGATGCCGATCATCGATCGGTCGATTCCGAAATGATCCATGGTGTTGATGGCCACCTCGACCGGGTCGATGTTCTCGTCGAGTGCGCCGGGCACGTTCTGCTTGAACAGGTACTCGACCGGAAACATCGTCTCCTTGCTCTCCTTGTCGCGGATGTTTCCGCGGAAGAACTCGTACAGGCGACGTGGATCGGGATCCGGGAATCCCATCATGGTTTCGATGATTCCGAGTCCTCCTGGACCCACCGGCGGCATCGCCATCAGGAATCGGCCAATCCGAGGAACACCCGAGCGTTGTCGCGCATGATGCGACGCACCGAGTCGGGCGAGAAGTTGGCGATGTCGTCGATGAAGCGCGTGGGAACGGCCAGCCCTTCGGCGTGCGGATAGTCGCTCCCGAACAGGAGTCGGTCGTCGCCGATGACCTCGGCCAAGAGGTCGATGTCGTCCTCGTAGAACGGGGCGATCCAGACATGCTCACGGAACTGCTCCACCGGGTCCTTGGCGAACATGAACGGCTGTTGGGCATAGGCCTTCTTGAACTTCTTCACGAGGTTCGGCACCCAATCCGCTCCGGCCTCGATGGACGCGGTTCGCAACGACGGATGTCGCGTGAAGACACCGTGGCTGACCAACACGGCGAACATGTCGAACGGCGCTCGGTCGCTCGTCATCACGCGCATC
>RHCK01000241.1 GCA_010030605.1 Acidimicrobiia bacterium | reverse complement strand
CGCCGTCGACGACGATGTCCTTGTTGTACGACAACGAGCCCACGGTCGACGACCCGATCTTGCCGGCGAGCGAGGGGTTGACAGCACTGTCCGGGTTGCCCGAAGGGTCAGAGATCGTCTTGCCGTTGAGATACACCGATGGGCTACCAGCGCTGATGTCAAGATCGGAGCTGGTGTCACCGGCCTGCACGGTGTAGTTGAACCGCAGGGTGTCGGTGCCCGATCCCGAGTCGTAGTACGCAACTCGGGTAGTCCCTCCCGCCGCCACCACGATGTACGAAGCAGCGGGGGGAGCTGATTGCGTAGTCGTCATCACCTCGTTGAAGGTCACGTCGATCGGAATCACCGCGCCGTACAAGTAGGTGCCATTGGCAGCGGGAGACGTGATGTTGATGACACTCGCCGCGGTGACGTCCAACGTCAGGGCGTTTCGGATCGGGGCAGATGGGTTCCCTGCAGCATCGAATGCGTACGCGTCGTACGACCCCGAGGTGAACGTACAGCACGTGGTGAACGAGTTCGGCCAGGTCGTCAGAGTGTTGGCGCTGCTGATAGTGATAGCGAAGTTCTTGTTGGCGGCATTGTTAATCGAGGTCGCGGTCACCGGGGACGGAAGCGAGTAGGTGGAGAGCACGTAGCGAACCGTGCCCACTTCGGATGAGGTGGCCGATGGCTTGGCCGTACCCGGACCGACCGTGCCCGAACTCGACGTGAACGTCGGCGGCGTGTTGTCGATCGTGACCGTTCCGCCGGTGTAGAGCAACGACAGGTTGCCGGCCTGGTCGGCCGCGAAGAAGTTGTACGTACCCTCGATCAGACCCAGTGTGTCCACAGCCGTGGCGGAGTTGAGCGGCAGACTCGTCTTCTGGTTCCACAGGTTGTCGGCCACGGCGTTGATATCGGCCACGGTGTTGATCCGGCCGAAGTCGACGGTGCTGTTCAACAGATAGCCGGTGCCCGCGCTGTTCGAAGTCATCGTCACCGTGGCGCCACTCGAACCCATCACGCCGCTCGCAGGACCGCATGTACACGCCGTCACAGCAGGTGCGGTGCGGTCGATCGTCACAGCAGCACCAGCAGCGGCCGAGGCGGGCCCCGCGTTCCCCGCTGCATCGCTCACCGTGTTCGCGGTGAGCGATGGCGTCACTGTCCCCTCGGAGCATCCGGCCACGGTCACCCGGTAGGCCACGTCGCTTATAACGCCGACAATGAACGAGCAGCCAGTCGCCGTGCCGGTGCGTGTGAAGTTCGATGCCGTGAGACCGGTGACCGGCTCGTTGAAGGTGTAGGTGTAGTTCACGTCAGTCGCGTTGGTCGGCGTCGCTGGCGAGGTGACGGTCACCGTGGGAGCGGCCGTATCGAGAACGATGTCGCTCTGGCTGGCCAACGACTCCGCGGCGGTCAGCGCCGGAAGTGTTCGGATCGCGTTGTTCCCATAGGCGTCCTTGATTGTGCCACCACCAGCCGAGCCGAGATCAAGTGCCGAGATGGAGTTGTAGTTCAGGTCGGTGGTGTTGCTCCAGTTTGACACCATCGTGAAACGGAAGACGAGTGAGTTGGTACCTGAGCCTGACACATAGGTCGCGAATTGATTGATCGAAAGGTTCAGCCGAGGAGCATTCGTTCCGGTACCGGTCACGGTGACCGCCTCGCTGAACTCGACAGTGATGTCAACGACCGCACCGGCCTTATAGGCGCCATTCGTGCCGTACACGCGGGTCACGGTCGGCGAGCTGGTCTTGACCTGGAAACTCGCCGACGGTGACGACGGGTTGCCGGCGGCGTCGACCGCGTACAGAGCACTGTAGAGATTGTCATCGAGACCCGCGAACCCAATGGACGTCTGCACACTGCCTGTTGCAGTCACCCACCTGGCCTGCGTGGCCGACAGTGCGGTGATGTCCGTCCACGAGTAGACGCGCACGTTCGTCGCGTAGATACGACCTGTTTCGCTCGACGTGGCGTTCACCGTCTGGTTTCCACCATAGATACTCGCGAGTGTGCCCGTGGTGAGTGTCGGAGCCGTCCGGTCGAAGGTGACCGTCAGCGATGTACTCGATGCCGATACGTTGCCGGCCAGGTCGGTGAACGTGCCGGCGATCGTCCCCGTCGTGTTGGGGTTGGTGGGCTCAAGTGAGCAGAACTGATCGGTCGAGTCTTGGTAGTACCAGCATGTGCTCACGACCGTCGACGACTGTGTGAGCTTGAGTGTCATCGTCCCGGTGGACTCGGGTCGTGTGGCGGTGAACCTGGGGTAATACGCCGACGTGATGTTGTCGGTGTTCGAAGTGCCATAGTCGTACTCCGCCAACAGGTCGACCGCAGTCGGCGTCGACGGTGCGGTTGTGTCGATCACCAAGGTGTAAGGGTCGGATGCCGATGACGAGTTGCCGGCACCATCGGTGTGCACGGCCGTGACGGTCCACGTTCCGCTAGCGAGCGTCGTGAACTGACAGGTCGCGACCTTGACGCCGTTCGAGGTGGCGTTGCACGTGACGGTGGTGCCGCCGTTGACCGCGGTGAAGACGACCGTTCCTCCGACCTCGCCCGCATCGGCGTTGATGAAGGGGGTCGTCTGACTGGTCACGCCGTCATTGCTGTAGCGGCCGGTGTCCCATGCCGCGGAGATCTTCACCCCGGTCAACTTCGACGGAGCCGTTGAATCGATGGTGAACGTCGAACTCCACGCGGCGGACAGGTTCCCCGCCTCGTCGGACGCGTAGATCGAATACGAGCCCTCGGCCAGACCCGTCAGCGAGATCGAGGTCGCCGCCGAGGCAGTCGGTGCCGACGTCGAGTTGAACTGCGAGTCAGCCAGGGCGGTGATCGATGCGACATCGGTGACCGTCACCGCACTGCTCACCACGTACACAGTGCCG
>RHCK01000025.1 GCA_010030605.1 Acidimicrobiia bacterium | reverse complement strand
CTCATCCTCGACGAACCCACTAACCACCTCGATCTGGATGCCATTCGATACTTGGAGGAATGGTTGGCCGAATACGCCGGAGGTTTGTTGTTGGTCACTCACGACCGACACGTGCTCGACCGGGTGACGACGAAGGTGTTGGAGATCGATCGCGGCCACGGGTATCTGCATGTTCCGGCGGGATGGAACGCCGGATCCGGTTACGCCGCGTATCTGGCCGGACGAGTGGAACGCGAGGAACAGGCCGCGGCGGCCGAACAGGTGCGTCGGAATCTGGCGCGAACCGAACTGGCCTGGTTGCGTCGAGGTGCTCCGGCTCGAACGAGCAAACCCAAGGCTCGGATCGCCGCGGCCACGAACCTCATCAACACCAAAGCCGATGGTCCCGCTCGCGAGGGCGATCTGGGCCTCGGCTCGAGCGATCGCTTGGGGGCGCAACGGTTGGGTTCGAAGGGAATCGAGTTGGCGGGAGTCGGTTTCGCATGGCCCGATGGCTCTCGCGTACTGAAGCCGTTCGACACCACGCTCGAACCCGGCGATCGTCTGGGAATCGTCGGAGCGAACGGCGCGGGGAAGAGCACCCTTCTCGATCTGCTTGCGGGACGTTTGCAGCCCACCGAGGGTCGAATCGATGTCGGTCGAACGGTGGCCGTGGGGTATTACGACCAGCTCGGCCGCGACCTCGACGCGAGCAAGAAAGTTCGTGATGCCGTGGCCGGCGACAAGGGTGCGCCGTCGATCGACGACGTGAATCTGATGAAGCGGTTCTGGTTCGATGGTGACGCGCAGTTCGCCGAAATCGGCACATTGTCCGGAGGCGAACGTCGACGATTGCAATTGTTGCTCACTCTGCTCGAGCAGCCGAACGTTCTGCTCCTCGACGAACCCACCAACGATCTCGACCTCGACACGTTGCGGGCTCTCGAGGATTTCCTCGACGACTGGCCGGGAATCGTCGTGGTCGTCAGCCACGACCGAGCGTTTCTCGATCGAACAGTGATCGATGTGCTCGCTCTCGACGGCGATGGGGGAGTGCGCCCCGTGCGCGGCGGAGTGGCGGGCTGGTTGGCGGAAAGGGAAACCGCGAAGTCATCATCCGGCCCGGCGAAGCCGATGTCCGGGACGGCGAAGCCGTTGTCGAACACCGTGAAATCCTCCAGCACGTCGAAGTCACCGACCACCACGGCGAAATCGCCGAGCACGTTGAAGCGCCTTCTGGCGCAAGCCGAAAAAGCGTTGGAGGTGGCGATCTCGAAGCGCGACGCGACGAGCGCCGAGTTGGCCGCGCACGCGGCCAGCGCGTCGGGTGATCATGCGCGACTCGCGGCACTCAGTGAGCAACTCGCCTCCGCACAGATGGCCGTCGATGCCGCCGAGGAGACCTGGATCGAGTTCGCCGCCGAAGTGGAAGCCCGAGGAATTTCGATCGAGGACTGAATGCGACCCCGAACGGAATCGATCGATGGTCGCGACTAGGTTGAGGTGATGGCGCTGCCGGAGGTCGGGGAATTTTCGGAGGCGATCGCGGCCCTGCGTTCCGTCGACACGTTGGCGATTCCGCTCGGCCCCGGAGCTCCCGGTGGCCTGCTGCACGCTCTCGGGGATTCGACCCCGGCGGATCGGTTCGACGATCTGCGGGTGTTCGGTGCGCTTTTGCCCGACCTGTATTCGATCTTCACGAGACCTTCGGTGCATCTGAAGAGTGGGTTTTTCGGACCGGCCGAACGTTTCCTGCGTGACACCGGAGCCGACATCGATTTCGTGCCGGCCGACTTTCGTCGTTTCGAAACCGTTCTGCATCGATTGCGACCAAGGGTCGTGGCGGTGGCTGGCGCGATGCCCGTCGATGGTCGAGTGTCCCTCAGCCTGCACGCGGGAGCATTCACCGACCTGATCGCCGACGTCATCGCGGACCCGGATCGAGTGCTCATCGTCGAGTGCAGTCCGCACTTCCCGCACACGATCGGCGCGGGAGAGTATGCGCACTCGTTGTCGGTGTCCGACATCGACCATTTGGTGGTCTCCGAACGAGTTCCGTTGAATCTCGCCGACGTCGTCCCGAGCGATGCCGAGCGAAAAATCGCCGAGATCGCGGTCTCGTTCATTCACGACGGTTGCACCATCCAAACCGGAATCGGGGGCATCCCCACGCAAGTGGCTGACCGACTGGCGACGGGGGACGGCGGGGACTACGGAATCCACTCGGAGATGTTCACGACGGGTCTCATGCGACTGCACCAAGCCGGGAAGGTGACCAATCGCAAGGGCACCGAATTCGATGGTTTCTCGGTGACGACCTTCGCGGCTGGAGAACCCGAGCTGTACGAATGGCTCGACGGCAATCGCGATGTGCGCTTTCTGCCGGTGGGCATCGTGAACTCTCCGGAGATCATCGCTCGAAATCGCAACATGGTGTCCATCAACGGAGCAATGGCCGTCGATCTGTCGGGGCAGGTGATCGCGGACAGCGTGGCGGGAAAGCAGTTCTCGGGTATCGGAGGGCACGAAGACTTCGTGTCCGGTCCCGGTTTGTCCGACAACGGACGAAGTTTGGTGTGCCTTCCGTCGACGACGATGGTGAACGGCACGATGGTCTCGCGCATCATGGGCCGCCTTCCGCTCGGCACGGTGGTCACGACCCCTCGGCACCAGGTCGACGTGATCATCACCGAGTTCGGTGCCGCCGAGATCGCGGGACTCTCCATCAGCGAACGTGCCCACGCGTTGGCGCGCATCAGTCATCCCGACTTCCGCGAGGAATTGCTGGCCACCGCCGACGTCTGGCCGTCCGACTGATCGTTCGGCCGGTTCAGCCCGATGGCCGCATGGCGGAGATGATGTCGTTGACCGAGCCGTGAGCGAAACCGATGCTCTCGTCATTGATTCCGAAAGGGACGATCAGATTCCCCCGATGGACCACGGCTCCGCAGGAGTAGACGACGTTGGGCACGTAGCCGTCGCGCTCACCATCGAGCGGTTCGATCAAGGGGTGTTCGAGGTGAGCGATCACTCGTGTCGGATCATCGATGTCGAGCAAGATCGCCGAAATCGTGTAGCAGCGCATCGGGCCGACGGCGTGGGTGAGGACGAGCCATCCGTGTTCGGTTTCGATCGGTGATCCGCAGTTACCCACCTGCAACACTTCCCACGAATGTTCGGGTGATTGCAGCGGGATCGGTTTCTCCCATGATTCGGGATGTTCCGAGAACGCGATGTAATTCGACTCGCCGTCGTGGCGCGAGAGAGCGACGTACTTGCCCCCGACGAGTCGGGGGAATAGGGCCAGTCCCTTGCCGCGTGACGCGGCACCGGTGACGGGGAAGACGTCGAAGCACACGAAGTCGCGAGTGTGCAACATCTGTTGAGCGATGTGATGACCGTCGAACGCCGTGTAGGTGCCGAAGTATCCGAAGTCGCGTTCCGTCGATCCGAAGGAGACCAATCGCAGGTCCTCCATGCCTCGCCACTCGGCCGCGGATCGGGGCCAAAGAACGCGGGATGACACGTCGGAATCATCGGGAAACGCGATGGAATAACTGCGTTCGGCGATCATGCGGAAGCGGTGGGCCGTGTCATCGGCGTTCCGGTACGTCTCGCGATCCCGAATCAAACGACCGATCTGATGGTCGAGTTCGGCGACCGTGAACTGATCCGAGAGGCCATCCAACACCGAACGCGCGTCGTCATCGAGTCCTTCGTGTCGATCGAGTAGTCCGGCGAAGGTTCGCTTGTGAAGATGGCCCTCGGCCTGGAGTCCGGGCGTGAGTTCGGTGGCCGGCGTGTCGACATGGACTTCGCCCCACCGGTCGATGTGTCCGGTGCGAAATCCGATCGACGAGCGATGTCCCTCGCCGATGCCGCGCACGGACATCACGAATCGTGCGTCGTCGGCTCCCGGCTCTCCGACCAGCACGATCGACGGGTTCGTGAGTGACGCACCTTCGACGGTCACTTCGTTCGTGAACAGGGCACCGATCAGCAGCAAACGATCGCGCGATAGCGCCACGCGGCGAGGCATGCGGGTGGCCATACGGTTCGCGTGGACTTCGAGCCAGTAGTTCAGATCGCGATGCCGTGGTCCGAACGTGGCGGTGACGAGACTCAACTGCTCCCGCACTTCCGCTTCGGAGAGGTGCAACGCTCGGTCCATCACGGCCCCCGCGCGACCGCTCGGCGACCCGAAATCCTCCTGACCGGCGATGAACAAATGCATCAACGTGCGTGAGGAGTCCGGGAGGAGAGTGGTCGTCGAGCGCCGCAACAGACCTTCGGTCATGTCGGCATTCGTTCCTGCAGGGTGGAGAGCATGGCCAAGGTGGACTCGGCGCCTTGATTGAGATTCGGGCCGGTGGGTGTCAGACCGTCGTATCCACCAGAGCTCGCACGATCGAACATCTCGACACCGACGTCGTTGTGTCCGCAGAACCAACTGCGACAGGACTCGAAATCGTCGAGCCAACGGGGATCGTCGGTTGCCAGCCACGCTCGGTGGGTCGCATCGGCGATGGCGGCAACTTCGATCGGCTGCTGGTCGAACTGAGGTCCGGTGTCCGTGGGCCCGCGGCCGACGTGGGAGGTGACCGAAAGATGACCATCGTTGCTCTCCGTACGCACCAACCAATCGAGAAGTTCCAATCCTCGTTGAAGATGTCGTTTCTCGCCCAGAAGCGTTCCGGCGGCGATCAGTACCTCGGGGATGACGGCGTTGGCGTACGTGAGTCGTCGTTCCGGCCACAACCATGTCACGGAGTTCGATCCCCGGTTTTCGGCGGAACCGACCGCCCGTGATTGCGGCAGAGTGGGAATTCGATCGGCGGCGTCACCAAGCACCCGACGGGCAGTCGGGTGGTAGGGGTCGCGTCCGAGAATTTCGGCCGCGCCGAGTGCGGCGAAACAACGAGATCGCAACCACGCAGAGTCGAGGCGGGTCGAACGCTCGAAGCCATTGAGACCGCGATGTCGCAGCAGAGCGTCGTTGCTCCGTGCGGCAGCGGTGCCCAAAGCCCACACCGCACGACCCCAGCAATCGTTCGTCGATGGTTCGTCGACCCACTGTCTCGTGAACGACATTCGATTTCGCACCGCCCCATCGGGGACTTGGGAATCCTGGACGAAGCGCATGGCCAGATGGGCGAGCATCTCCGTGCCCCGAGAAGCGCCGCCGTCACGAACGGCGAAGATCAACAAGCGCGCGTTGTCGTCGGTGCAGTAGCCGTGGGCGAGGCGGGGGACCGTGCCGTTGGCGTGTTCGAGGATTCCTCGAGAGTCGGCGAGTGTCAACAGATGATCGGTGCGCATCGGTTGGTGCATACCGCGGGAGATGGAGATCATGACGCGAACTGCCTCGACTGTCGCGATCCAGCGGAACGCATGAGGCGGGTGTACGACCGCGCGACATTGGGCCACGAATGCTGAGGCGCGAGCCGTCGGGCGGCCTGGCGCATGAAGGTCCGTGTCGATCGGGATCCGAGGATGTGATCCATTCCCCGGGCCAATTCGAGCGCAGTACGACGAGGAACCACCCGAACCGCTCCGCCACGGCTGAGCTCTCGGGCGTGAGGGAAATCGGTGGCCAGTACCGGTTTTCCGGCGGTGACCGCGTCGACGAGAACCCCGGACGTGATCTGATCGGGCGAGTCGTAGGGCAACACGACGAGTTCGCTGTCGAGTACCAGGGCGTCGAGTTCGTCGAGGGTGCGATAGTGCGGGTCGAAGACAACGTGATCCGACACTCCGAGACGCTCGGCGAGATCGATCAGACCGTCGCGGTATTTCTCACCTTCGCGAGCCAGCACCTTCGGATGGGTCGCTCCCGCGACGACGTATTCGATTTCCGGATAGGCATCGACCAAAAGGGCGATGGCCTCGATGACATGTTCGATTCCTTTGCCGGGGCCGATCAGACCCCACGTGAGCAGTTTGTACGGCGTGGGTTCGATGTACGCGGCGCCGGAGGGGATCGAAGCTCCGTGAGGAATGCACGCGACCTTGGACGCGTCGACGTCGTACATTTCGACCAAACGCGACCGAGCACTCTTGGTCATGGTGACCGAGAACGAAGAGCGGTCGACGACGGCTTCGAGTAGGTGACGTTGATTGGGGCTCGGATGCAGCGGAACGGTGTGCAGCGTGGTGATCGACGGAACCGAGATGTGTTCGAGAAGATCCACGATGGCCGATCCGTCGTTCGGGCCGAAGATTCCGTATTCGTGCTGGATGAAAACGCCGTCATAGGCGCTCGAGCATTCGATGACTTCGTCCAAGGAGTCCTCTCGGTCGATGAACCAATTCATCGACCGAGAGATCGTGGGCTCGGCCATCTCTGCCGAGTCGATGACTCTGATTCCGTCCATTCGGACTCCGGGACGCGTTGCGAGGCTCCGTGACAGAGCCGCCCCGAAAGTGGCCAGACCACAAGCGGTGGGGGGCAGAGTGCTGATCATCGCGTAGCGCCGTGGCCCCTCCGCGTTCGATTCAGGACGATGCGAGAGAGTGTTCGGGCTCATCGTGGGGTCCGATCGGAATCAGTCGACGCGAGACGACGACGGGAGATGATCACCAAGGAGGTGCCGAGAGCCAATAGCAGGAGGACGATCTGTCGGGATGTTCCGGTGTCGGACCCGGTGGTGGGCAACCTCGTCGATGATGTGGTGGTCGGTTGCGGCGTGGTGGTGGTCGTGCCACCCGCAATGACGATCGTTCCGGGCACCGTGGTGGGAATCTCGCAGACTGCGGTCGCCACGACCGTTCCCTGCACTGCGACGCTCGAGCTCGGAGTCGTGGTCGACTCGCGAGGAATCGTCACGCAGGTATCGGGGACGGTGGTTGTCGCAGGGACGGTTGTTGTCGCGGGAAGTGTCGTGGTCGTGGCTTCTTGATCCACCACTGTGGTGGCGGTCACGGTCGTCGTCGTTTCGGGGATCGTCGTCGTGGTTTCAGCGACGGTTGTGGTCGTGACGGGAGTTGTCGTGGTCGTCGTTGTTGTCGTCGTAGCCGGCGGGACGAAGGTGATCGTCGCATCCGCGGGCGCCGAATTCAACTGGCCCACGTGTGCGGTCGCCGTGTTCTTCACGGATCCTGCCGAAATGTCATCGGCCGAGATCGTGTAGGTGTGAGTGCACGTGAACGAGGAGCCCACGGTGAGGACCTTGGTGGAGGCTCCACAATCGAACGCAGTGCCGCCACTGATCCGATCATCGGTGGTGGTGAATTGTGCGGGACCGATGTCGGAGTCGCCGGTGTTGCTGATGGTGTAGGTGTAGGTCACCACGTCGCCCACGACCGAGAACGTCGACGGGTCGGCGGTCTTGGCGAGAGAGATCGCGGGCTGCGGATCGCGGGAGTTCGAGAACGTGCAGTCCACGAGCTCTCCCTCGCGAAGATCGATCACCACCGACCGACCATCCACGGTTTGGGTGCCTCCGTTGGCGCCTTGAACCGTGCACGCGATGTTGGTGAGGGTCCACAAGGAAATCGACGACTCGGTGATGGTGTACGAGGTGAAGTCCACGATGTCGGCAAAGGTTCGAAATGCCGGGGTCGCATCGGGAACGTCGATGGAGGCGTCGTCGACCAAGTCGAACGACGACAGAGGTGCGGGAGTGGCGGTGAAACCGAACGCGGTGGCGCCCGAGACACTGGCGCTCTTGCGAATCGAGATCGAACCGGGCACCGTCACGGCGGTCGCCGACATCGAGCGGTCTTTCTGACCGACGTTGCAGTTCATGTCGGAGCACTGGAGTTCGGAGAAGTACATGTGATAGCTCGCGCCGTTCACGGCGCCGGCGGACAGGCCGATTCCCCAGTCGATCTGGGACGCGATATGACCACCCCACGCGAGAACCGCGGTGGTGGTCGAAGCGGTGAAGGTCACGACCATGGACGTGGTGCTGGTGGTGTCCAATGTGCCACTCAGTGAATAACCGGACGGGTTGGAGGTGATCGTGCATGTCGCATCGCCACACAGATCGCCGGTGTTCGGGACGGTCGAGGAACTCGGAGTGAAAGTTCCGCCCCAGAGCGACAGATGACCGCTCGCTTGGGTGATTCCGAGGCTGGGGTTCGACGGAATGCCGAGGGTGACCGGGCTACCGGAACACACCGAACCGGCGCACGGGTCGGCGCCGACCTCGGTGCGGTCGTACGACGTGACGTAGTCGATGGTGTGTCGTCCGCTGTCGCTCGACTTCCAGGAAATGGTGACGCCGTATGTCGCGCCAACGGTGAGTCCTTGGATGACCGATCGGTAGGGAACCGACTCGCCCTCAGAGAAGTGAGAGTTCGAGGCGTTCAAACTTCCGGTCTGCCAATTGGCGGTGTGCGAAGCGTCACACGTCGCCGATCCGTTGGAACATTGCTCGAGTTCGACCGACGGACCGTTGGCCGCATCGGCCCGATTCGCCAGAGCACTGGTCCAGATCGTCGCAACGATCGCCAATGAAAGCACGGCGAACAGTGCTCCTCGGCGACTGCTGTTCGTTCGATGCCAAAACCCCTCTCGGTCTTTCGCTGTTGTCGGCATATCCATCGTTCCCTCCTGTGTTCATCCGCGACCTCTGGTCGTGATGTGGCGCAAGGTAGTGACGGGTTCGAAATTCACCGAAGAACAAATGTCGTTCATCGGCTTTTATCCCATACGCGATGACATCAATAACCGTAAGGTGCGAGCGAGCAGACCGAATCAAGACAAAAGTGAATTGCATTTGTTCGATGAAACGGATCGCATTGAGTGGTACCGCGAACGTCGGAAACGTTCACTACACGAGAGGCGGATCAAAGGCAATGAAGAGCGAAAGTTCGACCAAAGAAGCGGAGACCAGCAAAGTGCGAGTGCTCGTCTGTGACGACCATTCGATCGTTCGTGAAGCTCTGACGACGGTTCTGAACGCCTCGTCGAGTTTCGAGGTGACGGCGCAGACCGAAGGATTCGACGACACCATCGAATTGCTCACGGACACCGATGTCGACGCGGTGGTCCTCGACATTCGACTGAAAGGGACGAGTGGTTTGGAACTCGCCAAGCGTCTGCGTCAGGACGCACCGAGCGTGCGAATTCTTTTGCTCACCGGATTCGTGAACGACGAGATTCTGCTGGAGGCCGAAGCGATCGGTGTCGACGGAATCATGGACAAGTCGTCGCCGCCCGAGGACATCGTGGAGCGTTTGACGTCGGTGGTCACCGGTTCGCGCCGAACGGGATTCACCGTGCCGCTCGAGGTGAAGCGTCGGTTGGACGAACGAGGTGTGTTGGCTTTGTTGTCGCTCAGTCGGACCGATCTCGAGATTCTCGAACTGCTCGGACAGGGGATGACCGACAAGCAGATCAGTCAACGGGTCTTTCTCGGTGCTCAAACGGTTCGTAATCGGGTGTCGAGGATGTTGACCGTGTTGGGCCGAGAGAACCGGACTCAGCTGGCGTTGTTGTTCAATGGTCTGGATGAGTCAGCGCGGGCGATGATCTTCGGGAGTCGCTGAAGCACCGGGACGTTCCTCCAGCAGTCCACGAAGGTGTCTCAGACGATCGCCGGTTCGCGCGGCGTTCCGGCGATCGAGGGCGCGATTCGCGTCAGTGTCGATTTCCGTCATCAGGGAACGAACCTCGTCGATCCCGAACACGCCGAGGATGCCGATCAGTTGATGGGTGATGTTCCGCAAGTCGGTCACGGCTGACAAGGTTGTGTCGTCGGCATCGTCGACGAAATTGGCGGCTTCGGCGAGCCCGATGGCCGAGTCGACCATCGCGAGAATCTCGTCGCGGCGCCGCTCCCAGAGTTCCGATATTGCGTGTCGGAGGTCGCCGCTGTTCGAGGTCTGTTCAGCGTGAGACACCGAGCATCTCCTCGACTTTCGCACCCAGACCCAGCGGGTCGAATGGTTTCGTGATGACCCCGACCGCACCCAAGTCGAGGAGTCGCTGAATCTCGCGTGGTTGCGCCTTGGCGGTGAGGAAGATCACCGGGGTGTTCCGGGCGGCGGGCAGTTGCCTGATGGCAGCCAGCGTTTCGGGGCCGTCCATTCCGGGCATCATCACGTCGAGGACGATGGCATCGAACGGGCGTCCCTGCACCTCGCGTAGAGCACCCTCGCCGCCTTCCGCGGCGACAACGTCGAACCGTGATTCATGACGCAGCGCGATCTCTGTGATGGCGCGGATGTCCTCGTTGTCTTCCACGAGCAGGATCGATCTCATGACGATCGCGCCACCGTTGGCTCATGCGCGCGTGACGGACCGTTGAAGGGCGTTTCGTCGCGAATGGGAATCCGAAATCGAATGAGAGCTCCGTTGTCGACTCCCCGTTCGGCCCAGATCGTTCCGCCATGGGCTTCGATGATTCCTTTGGAAATGGCCAAGCCCAGCCCCGATCCGGAACTCGGTCCGGAATCCGTCATATCGACCTGGTGGAACGGCTCGAAAATGGCCTCGATGTGGGATGTCGGGATGCCACCTCCTTCGTCACGAACGGAAACAGTGAGGTGGCGCTCGTCGAATTCGGCCGACATGTGAATGGTGGAGCCGGGTTCGCTGAATTTGATGGCGTTCTGCACGAGGTTGGTGA
>RHCK01000240.1 GCA_010030605.1 Acidimicrobiia bacterium | reverse complement strand
AATACTGCGGCCCGTCGGGCAAACGGGACGTGATGTAGTCGATCAGTTCGGCGATTCCGTCGCCAGTTTTGGCCGACACCGCGAAATACGCCAGCGCGTTCAGCTCCGATGTGACGGCCAACTGTTGGAGCGTGCGATCCCGCCCGGCGCGATCGGTCTTGTTCACGATCACCACCGTCTTCGACAGGTCGAGACGCGAAGCCACCCAGCGATCGCCTGATCCGAACGGCATCGAACCGTCGATGACCAAACATGCCACGTCGACGTCGGCGAGAGCGTCGATTGCCGCCGCGTTC
This sequence comes from Acidimicrobiia bacterium, assembly GCA_010030605.1. GTDB lineage: Bacteria > Actinomycetota > Acidimicrobiia > Acidimicrobiales > Ilumatobacteraceae > Casp-actino8. The sequence goes on along the minus strand of RHCK01000240.1, from coordinate 2,643 downwards.
ACCCGCTCCCCCAGCGCCGTGACCGGTTTGTGGAGTCCGGGGGTGTCGACGAAGACGATCTGGGCATCGGGTCGTGTCAGGACACCGCGCACCTGTCGGCGAGTCGTCTGCGGTTTGTTCGAAACGATCGACACTTTCTGACCGCAAATCGCGTTCAACAGAGTCGATTTCCCGACGTTGGGACGACCAACGAGGGTCACGAATCCGGATCGCATCGAGATCGACGCTACCGGCGCATGAGCCCGAGCACGATCGAGTCGCATCGTGCGACGTTCATGTGACCTCGGCGGGAATCTCGGGTGTGGCATTCTTGAGCATGGTCAAGAACCTCGACTCACGACGTTGGTTCGATCGCATGGCTCCGCAAACCCTGCAGATCGCCACGATGCTGTTGTACCTCAATGGTTTCTTCGCTCTCATCGGATTCATGGACCGATCGGATTGGATCGGGTACGCGCGGGTCGACAAGGGAGCTCTGGGAGCAATCGTGGGGCTGGCCGTCATCGGGGCCTTCGTGGCCGGTGGCTTCTTGATGGCCAACGAACGCCGTCTCGGTTACCGCGTGGCCCTGGTGGCCGCGTTCTCCCCGTTCTTGCTGCGCTTCTGGATCCTGTCGGGACCGTATTACTCGTTGTGGGATCGAATCAGCGGTCGCGACACCATCGGGTTGTTGTTCGACGTGGCCTTGTGCGCCCTGCTTCTGCATCCCATGAGTCGCGAACATCAACGGGTCTGGTACCGCTGAGTTCCGAATCTCGCACCGAATCTGACAGGATGACCCCATGAGCGCACGAGTCATCAACGGAGTCGAAGGTCTGAAGGCAGCGGTCGGTGAGCATCTTGGCTACAGCGACTACATGGAGATCACCCAGGAGCGGGTGAACCAATTCGCTGACGCCACCGGAGATCATCAGTGGATTCACGTCGACGTCGAGCGAGCCAAGTCCGGTCCGTTCGGTGGACCGATCGCTCACGGCTATCTCACGCTGTCACTCGGACCGGCGTTGTATCCCACCGTCGTTCGTATCGATGGCTTCTCGATGGGTGTCAACTACGGCGCCAACAAGGTGCGCTTTCCCTCGCCGGTGCCGGTCGGGGCTCGCTTGCGTCTCGGCGTGAAGTTGGTCGAGGTCGAAGAGATCGCCGGTGGAGTTCAGACCACCATGGAATTCACCTTCGAATGCGAAGGAGCGCCGAAGCCCTCCTGCGTGGCCGAAATCATCTTCCGTTCGTACATCTGACCCGCGGCGGGGCCAGCCGAGTCAGCGGAAGTTGGGAATCACTTTCGTGGCGAACAGTTCGAGAGTTTCGAGACTCGGATAGTCGGGACACCACGGCACGAGTCCGCGACATCCGAGCGACAAGTACGTTTCGATCTTTTCGCAGACCTGCTCGGGTGTGCCGACCAGATTGCCGGCGCGCCACGACTCCACGTCCTCTCCCCACAAACTGCGACTGCCCGCGGCCTCGATTTCGGCTTCGGTCTCGCGGATGAACACTTCCGGCGACCACGTCATGCGAATGGTTCCCGGATCGCGACCCACGGTGCGACAGTGATTCCACAACGTGTTGCGTTTGCGTTCCCACTCCTCGGGATTGCCACCGAAGTTCGAGCAGTCCGCGTACATCGCGACCACTCGTAACGTCAACTGTTCGCCACCGCCGCCGATCCAGATCGGAGGAAGGGGCTTCTGCAACGGCTTCGGGTCACAGTTGGCGCGCACCATTTCGTAGTAGCGACCCTTGTAGGTCGTCTCGGCCTCGGTCCACATCGAGCGCACGATCTCGACACTCTCGCGCAGCATGCCGATGCGATCCTTGGGCTTGGGAAAGTCGTAGCCGTAAGCGCGGTATTCGTTTTCGTACCATCCGGCTCCGATGCCCCATTCCAGTCGTCCGCCCGACATCACGTCGACGGTGGAGGTGACCTTGGCCAACAGGCCGGGGTTGCGGTAACTGTTGCAACCCACCATCTGTCCCAAACGAATACGTGAGGTGCGCTGACTGATGGCCGCGATCGTCGACCAACATTCGAAAACCGTCTCGTGCGCCGGTCGTGGCACGTTGTGGAAGTGGTCGTACACCCAGATCGAGTCGTAGCCCAGTCGTTCCGCCGCCTCGGCGACTTCGATGGTCTTGGCCCACTTGTCCGCGGCATCGGGGATGGATGACAGTTCCATCTTCCAGCCCTGTGGCACGAACATTCCGAACAGAACCCCTTCCGGGGACGTGCCGGTGATGGTGGGCCCGCTGATGGACGGCTCGCTCATGGGCGAACCATAACCAATGGCCGGGCGCGGAGAGGATTCGTGACCGAACCGTCGCGAATCGTAAATTCGCCCCGTGCAGGAATTCACCGTTGGACAGGTCCACGAAGCCATCGCCGACACCCGACCCGATCAGGAATGTCTGGTGTTTCGCGATCGTCGATACACGTGGCGTGAAGTCACCGAACGCACGCGGCGCCTCGCGACGTTCTTGAACGAGGCCGGATTGGGTTGCCACACCGAGCGCGCGTCGCTGTCACCGTCGGAGAGCGGACAGGACCACCTGGCCATCTACCTGCACAACGGTAACGAGTACCTCGAATGCATGTTGGGAGCGTTCAAAGCGCGCGTTGCACCTTTCAACGTGAACTACCGA
>RHCK01000239.1 GCA_010030605.1 Acidimicrobiia bacterium | reverse complement strand
CGACGTCACTGCCGGTCGCGATTACGTCATCGTGCCGGTGGGTCGCAAGAGCGAGAGCTACTTCCGCTTCCGCGGTTACAAACTCGATCAAGCGTTCAACGGATTCTCCGATCAGCCGTCGTACGCCGACGCCAAGCAGATCGGCGAGCACGTGGTGTCGTTGTACGCCAGCGGTGCCGTCGACAAGGTGGTGCTGGTGTACACGCGCTTCATCTCGGCCGGTTCGCAAGAGGTCGTGTTGCGTCCGCTCGTTCCGCTCGAGCGCGACGTGATCAGTGGCGGCGACGGCAAGCCGGGTCAAGATGGCTTGAGCGCCGACTACGAATTCGAACCGGATCCGAGCACCATTTTGGAAACGCTCATCCCTCGTTACATCGAGGCGCGCGTGTACGCGGCACTGTTGAATGCAGCCGCCAGCGAGCACGCGTTCCGTCAGCGCGCCATGAAGAGCGCCACCGACAACGCCGAGGAACTCATCAAGAGTCTCTCGCGCATCATGAACCGCGCCCGTCAGGACGCCATCACCACCGAGATCATGGAGATCGTCGGCGGTGCCGAGGCCCTGTCCGGCGACAGCACGAAGCATGTCCGTCTCGTCGATATCGGCGCGATGGGCGATGTGTCCAACCTTTCCACCGGCGCACCACTCTGAGCAGGAGACAACAAGCCATGACCATGACAGAGAACCAACTCAAGGACGGACGGGTCGTCGGTATCGCCGGCCCCGTGATCGACGTCGAGTTCCCGCGGGGAGCCCTCCCCGAGTTGAACAGCGCGCTCGAGTTCACCGTGCAGATCGAAGGCAAGGACGTGAAGGTTCTGGCCGAAGTGGCGCAGCAGCTGGGTGACAGCCGCGTGCGCGCGGTGTGCATGAAGCCCACCGACGGTCTGCGTCGCGGCACCGCCGTGCGCAACACCGGTCACGGCATTCAGGTGCCGGTCGGTGACCGCGTGTTGGGTCACGTGTGGAACGTGTGGGGCGAAGTGCTCGACGACGACAACGCCAAGTTCGCCGACATGGAGCGTTGGGACATTCACCGTCCGGCTCCGGACTTCGCCGCTCTCGAACCGCAAAAGCGCATGTTCGTCACCGGCGTGAAGGTCATCGACCTTCTCACCCCGTACTTGGCCGGTGGAAAGATCGGTCTGTTCGGTGGAGCCGGTGTGGGCAAGACCGTTCTCATCACCGAGATGATCAACCGCGTGGCGTCGCAGCACGGTGGTGTGTCGGTGTTCGCCGGCGTGGGTGAGCGCACCCGCGAAGGCACCGACCTCCGTATGGAAATGGAAGAGTCGGGCGTGTTCGAAAAGGCCGCCTTGGTCTTCGGCCAGATGGACGAACCGCCGGGCGTGCGCCTGCGCGTTGCTCTGTCGGCGCTCACCATGGCCGAGTACTTCCGCGACGTGCAGAACCAGGACGTGTTGTTGTTCGTCGACAACATCTTCCGTTTCGTGCAGGCCGGATCCGAAGTGTCCACTCTGTTGGGTCGTATGCCGTCGGCCGTGGGTTACCAGCCGACGTTGGCCGACGAGATGGGTCAGCTGCAAGAGCGCATCACGTCGACTCGCGGTCGTTCCATCACGTCGCTGCAGGCCGTGTACGTGCCCGCCGACGACTACACCGACCCGGCGCCGTTCACCACGTTCACCCACCTCGACGCGACCACCGAGTTGTCGCGTCAAGTGGCCGCGCTCGGTATCTACCCGGCCGTGGACCCGTTGGCGTCGACCTCCACCATCCTCACCCCCGAGGTTGTTGGTGAGCGTCACTACAACGTGGCTCGTCGCGTGCAGGAGAACTTGCAGCGCTACAAGGAACTGCAGGACATCATCGCCATTCTCGGTTTGGACGAACTCTCCGAAGAGGACCGTCTCACCGTGTCGCGTGCGCGCAAGATCCAGCGTTTCTTGTCGCAGCCGTTCTTCGTGGCCAAGGTGTTCACCAGCATCGACGGAGAGTTCGTGCCGGTGGAAGAGACCGTGAACTCGTTCGAGGCCATCCTCAACGGTGATCTCGACCACGTGCCCGAGCAGGCGTTCTTGAACGTCGGTGGCATCGAGCAGGTGCTCGCCAAGGCGAAGGCGCTGCAGGAGAACGTCTGATGGCCGAAGCCGCCGCGATGCGCGTGGAAGTCGTGTCACCGGAGCGCGTTCTGTTCTCCGGTGAAGCGACCCAGGTGATCACCCGCACCCTTGGTGGTGGCGAGGTGGCGTTCTTGGCTGGCCATGCACCGTTCTTGGCCGCGGTCATTCCGAATCACACGCGCGTGTATTTGGTCGATGGTCAGGTGTTGGACATCGCCGTGCACGGCGGGTTCGTGGAAGTGAGCAACGGCAAGGTGTCGATCCTCACCGATGACGCCGAGCTGGGCAGCGAGATCGACAAGAACCACGCGGCGGCCGAAGTGGCGCGCTTGGAAGAGCAGTTGCGTCACGAGCACGATGCCAAGGGTGCGGCCGAGTTGGGCAAGGCCCATGCTCGACTGGCCGCCGCAGGTGGCGTGACCGGCACCAACGCCGCCAGCCACTAAAACCAACCCCTGATTGGGATCGATAAGCGGTCATTTTTGGGGGTTTATTTACCCAACCGTTAGCGACCGGTGATCTTGGTCGGCGTCAGTCGCAGCGTGAACCGTTTCGTTCCTGGCGCGTCGAAAGCCGAACCGTTTTCGTAGCCGTGTTTCTGGACGATGCGATCACGCGTGTCGTAGGTGGGATCGTCGGTGACGGTGATGGTGCCGCGCACTTCGACGTAGCTCATCTCGTTGGTGGGGTCGTAGACGGCGAATGTGGCGCGAGGGTCGTGAGCAATGTTCCGCAGTTTCTGTTTGCCGGCGGTGGTCGAGAACAAGATGTCGTCACCATCGAGCAAAAACCACACCGGGGTGCTCTGTGGGCTGCCGTCGGAGAACAACGTGGTGAGGACTCCGGTGTGAGGGC
>RHCK01000238.1 GCA_010030605.1 Acidimicrobiia bacterium | reverse complement strand
ATCCACAAGGAACTGGCCGACGACATCGGATGCCACGTTCCCACTCATGGCAATCTCGAACACTGGGCGCGACAGGGCGTGTTGTTGTTGAACACCACACTTACCGTGCGACAGGGAGAAGCGGCGTCGCATCAGGGGCGAGGTTGGGAAACGTTCACCGATCAGGTCATCCGCACCGTCGCCGCGAAATCCAGTCGCGTGGTGTTTCTGCTGTGGGGAGCCTCGTCCCGAAAGAAGAAAGATCTGATCGACAACGAGCGACACACCATCATCGAGTCAGCGCACCCTTCGCCTCTATCGGCTCACAACGGGTTCTTCGGTTCCCGACCGTTCTCCCGCACCAACGACGCGTTGCGGAAAAGCGGTCAGGAACCGATCGACTGGACGATTCCGAACTCCTGACTCAGCCGGCCGGACTCGGGTATGCCGGTGGTGTCTCATCCGCCGGTGGCGTGGCGTACAGCGCCACCGCACCGTCATCGACGAAGAGCTTGTCCTCCGAGGGCCATTCACCGGGCAAGTATCGCTTTCCGCCGTCGACGAACTTCATCATGCCGACACCCTCACGATTGTTTTCGTCGAGACCGGGTTCGTCGGCATCCCACCAAAACACCGTTGCGTCGTCGACTCCGTTGTAATCGGCGGCTTCCCAGATGCCTTGATCACCCCAACTGAGGAACGATGCGGTGACGCCCGGTCGCGTTGCGAACGTGCGAATGGTGTTGGTGAATGTCTCGTAGTCGAGTTTGGGACCGGTGCTCTGCAACGCCGAAGCCAAGAGATTGAAACCGGGCATGAACACCGGCGACGACATACGTGCCGGAGCATCGACACCGTGGAACCACTTGTACAACACGTTGGTGCCCGCCACCGTCGGGTCGACGCGAGCCGCGAGCGAGGTCACACCGAAGGCATGGGCCCACTGTTTCTGGTCGTATCCGCGGCCGAACGCATTCGTGTCGGTGAGGGTTGCCGCGGCCACCAACCACTCGGGTTCGTATTCCTGTGCCGTTGCTTCGCGGGTGAAGTCACCAGGAGCCACGGGATCGGTGGACATGATCACCGTGGTGATACCCGCGTCCTTCATCTTGGCCACGATCTGGGACGCTTGCTGTTGAATCGTCCCCGGGTCCAGTTTGTAGGGCAGCCGTTCGGCCACCTCCACCCCGGACTCTTCCAATCGCCCAATCATCAGATCCGCGAGACGCTCGGACTCGGCTCCACCACTTGCCTCGTAAACCAGAGCGAACTTGCGCGTGTCGGCCTTCAACGCGTCACCAGCATGCGACGCGGGCTTACCGGCGAGTTGCTTGGAGATGAACTCGACAACATGCACTTGCTTCTGCTCCGAACTGGCATCCAGTGCCCAGACATACGGATCGCGTTCGGCGAACCATTCGGCACTACCGCCACCACAACTGATGCACAGTGTCTCGCGAGCGGCCAGTTCGTCAGCGAATGCATTGGTGAGAGCCGGCCCTCCGATCACCGCAAAAGGCTCGTAGTCCTCCACGATCCGTTGGGCATCCGCACGAGCAGTGACTTCGTCGTTGGCCAGACCAGTGCTTTCGTACTCGATGTACTTGATCGTGCGTCCGTAGAACTCGTAGAACGTTTGGTAGTACTCGATGAAGCCTTCGATGGTCTCGGATTCTTGTGCGTTGGTTTCATCCACTTTCACCGCGGCCGTGATGTAGTTGATGATGGGGTCGCTGTCGGGTCCCATGTAATGAACGATGGTGATCTCGTCGGCGGTGACTCCCGGTCCGGTGGCACCGCCGTTGTCACCTTCGAACGGCGCCATGCACGTGGGCGCGAAATAGTCGGGGACTGCAAGCCGTCCTCGCTCGACATCGCAGCGCGAACCCCAATCGATGGTGTCGACAATGCCCAGTTCCGTGGCTTGATCGAATGAAAGCGGATACTCCCATCCCGACGTGGCCCCGGGGGGCGCTGACGTTGCTGAGTCGTCCGCTGTTGCTTCCGTGGTGTCAGGCGCCGACTCATCGCCATCGTCGCCACCACCGGACGACACGACGATGATGGCAACGACGGCGACCACCGCAACGATGGCACCGATCGGACCCCACTTCTTCAATGCCGAGGATCCCCCGGATTCCTTGGCCCCGCTACTTGCTGGTTGCATGATTATCCCCCCTGCCCGGACCGGGCGATCGCGGCACTCGACGTGCCAAGGTATGACTCGATGACGGTCGGATGTTCTAATACCCCCGTCGGTTCACCTTCGGTGACGACCCGCCCCTGGTCGAGGGCGATCAACCGATCCGCGACCGACGACACGAATGGTATGTCATGTTCGATGATCAAAAGTGCGGCTCCCATCTCGTCACGTAGTCGTCGCACGACAGGAGACAACGCCTCGACTTCGCGTTGGGCCAACCCGGACGTGGGTTCATCGAGAAGGATCACACTCGGACGATGAGCCACCAAACAGGCCAGATCCACGATGCGTCGAGTTCCCGTGGAGAGTTCCCGAACGAATTTGTTCTGATAGTCACCCAATCCCAAAAGATCCACCAGTTCGTCGACCCGGCGCTCGATGGACTGTTCCGACTCGAAGGCCGGGGGAAGGTACAGCGCGGACACGAGGGCACTACGGCTGGACACCCACCGCTCGAGTGAAACGGCAAGAGTTTCACGAACCGTCAGTTCCGGAAACAACCTGGCGTCCTGGAACGATCGACCCAAACCGACCGCGGCCCGACCTGAAGGACCCGTCTTTGTCACGTCGCGACCATCGATCTCGATGCGACCGTCGATGATGGGGGTGAAGCCCGAGATCAGATCGAACAGCGTGGTCTTGCCGGCCCCATTCGGTCCGATCATTCCCACGATCTCGCGGTCGTGAACACGGATGCTCACACCGTCGACCGCACGAATACCCCCGAAACCCGCGATCAAACCAAAAGTTTCGAGAGCGACCTTCTGAGTCGACACGCTCGTCGAGGTGTGTGCCCGATCGCCTCCTTGCGCCGCACC
>RHCK01000237.1 GCA_010030605.1 Acidimicrobiia bacterium | reverse complement strand
GTTCCGTACACCACGACCGTGCCCGAGAGCGTGCGAGCGCGACGGCGTCCTCGAATGGTCGCGATGATGGCGATCGTCAGCAGCAAGATCGATGTCAACACCACGACGACCGCGGCTCGAAGCAAAGGGTTGTTCTCGATGGCCGCGTCACGTCCCAACGTCACCACGGCGGCGGTCTCGGCCGAACGCACTTCGATGATGTAACGCCCCGCCTCGGTCACTTCGATCCGCCCGACCGAGCGGCCCACCCCGGCGGGTCCGCTGTATCGCACGGAATCATCGGGAGTCAGTTCGATATCAGAACCCGACACGCGTCGAACGTTCACATCCACCGAGGGAGCGTCGTCGAGGTCGTAGACACGATCATCGTTGTCGCAACCGCCCAGATCATCGACCCGACCCTTGGTCTCCACGTACACGTAATAGGTGCCGGCGGACGCCACATCGACCGTCGATGAACATCCCGTCGGCGTGCGAACCAATTTTTCGATGAGCTGATTGTTCTGTTCGACGCCTCGAATGGCGACGGCGAAACCGCCCACCATCAATGCGATTCCGGCCAGCCACAGAGCGGCTCGACCTTTCATCAGGACACTCCGAGCCGCGAGGCCACCCGTTCGATGGATTCATCGGTTTGCACCACAGCGACCCGAACGAAACCAGATCCGGCGGCACCGTACAGATCTCCCGGGCTCACCAAGGCGCCTCCCTCACGAGCCAATCGCTCGGTGAATTCCCAGGCATCGTCGACCGGGAACCACAAGTAGAACCCTCCGTCGGGAATCGGCACGTCGACGCCCGACCACGAACGCAGAATGTCGGCCATGCGCCGCAAGCGATGCGCGTACCGCTGACGCTGTTCGACGACGTGCTGATCATCATCGAGAGCCGCCACGGCCGCCGCTTGTGCCGGCCCTGGAACCATCATGCCGACGTGCTTGCGAACCTCACCCAGGTAATGCACGAGGGCCGTATCGCCGGCGTAAGCACCGACGCGCAGTCCGGCCAGGTTCGACCGCTTCGACAACGAGTGGACGGCGATCACACCATCGGAACCGTGCTGCAGGATCGATTGCGACGGCGATGACCACGTGAACTCGGCATAGCACTCGTCGCTGAACACCGGTACTCCGTGTGCTCGACCCCACGCGGCCGCCGCACCCAGATCGTCGAGAGCGCCGGTGGGGTTCGACGGACTGTTGACCCACAACAGCAATGCTCGCGCGGCATCGGACTCGCTGATGGCATCGAGATCGATGCCACCCCGTTCGTTCATGGGCACCGCGACCGCACGACAGCCGGCCAGAGTGGCTCCCATCTCGTAGGTCGGGTAAGCGATCGCTGGATACAACACCGTGTCCAGCCACGGCGAGCGAAGTTTCATCCACTGCGGAAGGGTTCCGACGAACTCCTTCGTGCCGATGCAGGCCGCGACGGCCGATGGCGCAACGTCGACTGCGAACCGTCGCCTCATCCAACTCGAGAAGGCGCGACGCAACGGCTCGTTGCCCACCGAGGGCGGGTATCCGCGTTCGGAGTTGCTGGCGGCCAACGCGGCCACCACGGACGCCGGCGGTGGGTCGCATGGCGTTCCGATGGACAGGTCGATCAGGCCGCCCTCGAATGACGCCGCCAGCGGCTTGAACGAGTCGAGGCGTTCATAAGGGTACGGCGGCGGCTCGAAACCGCGACGATCGGGCTCGGCGCTCATCACCGACCCATAGTAGGCGGGCGACCCCTCATGGGGTCACGACGAACTCGGCGAGCCGACCAACCGAGGCTTCGGCCAATCTCGCGCGCACCCGAACACCGGTTTCTTCGTGCGTGGTGGACACCACCTCACCTTCGCGATGCACCGATGCCAACACGTCGCCTCGCTCGTACGGCACCAGCAACTCGACCACCGTGCTGAGCGACCGCAAACGGTCGGACAACGTTTGCAGGAACTCGTCGATGCCGGTTCCGGCCCGTGCGCTGATGCCCACCGAACCGGGATGCCAGTTCACCGTCTCGGCGACGGCCGTCGGGTCGAGATCGGCTTTGTTGAAGACCAACAACTCGGGAACCTTGTCGGCACCGATTTCGCGCAACACTTCGCGCACCGCGTCGATCTGACCATCGGGATCGGGTCCACTTCCATCGACGACATGGACCAGATAGTCCGCTCGTGTGGCCACTTCCAGCGTGCTCTTGAATGATTCGACGAGGCCGTGCGGTAGTCGGCGCACGAAACCGACGGTGTCGGTGAGCAACACCGGCTCACCTCCGGGCAACGCCAACCGCCTGGTGGTGGGATCGAGGGTGGCGAACAATCGATCCTCGACCAACACTCCGGCGTTGGTCAGTCGGTTCAGCAACGTGCTCTTGCCCGCGTTCGTGTAACCAACGATGACGACGTTGGCGAGCCCACTGCGCGAGCGTCCCTTGCGTTGCAGATCGCGGGTGTGACCCAGTACCACGTGTGGTCCGGGGTGTCGCGACGTTGCATCAAACGACCGGCGACATCGGCACCCGCGGTGTCGATCAACAACGCCAATTCGTCGAGGCTGGCCTCGGTCTCTTCGTCGGTGTGATCATCGAGTGTCACTCCGACGATCACGATCTTTTCCCGAACCGAGCGCTCGATCAGCGTCTGGCCGAGCGCCTCGTTGTAGGGAGAGTTCGGGTTGCTCACACGCCGACCGTCACACTGGCCACATAGGTGGCCTCGGCGATGAGCGTGATGTGACGTCGCGACCGGTCCACGCGCACCAACGCGTCGCCTCCGTCCATGTGCACGAGCACCTCGGGAGCCGATGCTGGCACCAGTCCCCAGGCCACCGCTGCCTCGGCCGCGGCACAGGCACCGGTACCGCAGGCCATCGTGATACCGGCGCCACGTTCGTGCACCCGCATGGTGATGGCGTGGGGTTCGGGACCGGGTTCGATGATCTCGAGGTTCACGTGAGGAACCAGATCACCGAGCGCTTGCAGATCGACGGCCGAGACATCGTCGACGCCCACCACCGAGTG
>RHCK01000236.1 GCA_010030605.1 Acidimicrobiia bacterium | reverse complement strand
ATCGACGCCTGATACGTCTCGAGGTTCAACACCAGTCCGCCGTAATCCACCGTGTCCGGCTTCGCGCTCACCGCTGTGTGGGCGAACACGTGTCGAAGGCGCGCTTCCAGTTCGCGAGGATGGAACGGCAACAGGCAGAACTCGTCGAACAACTCGTCGCGCAACGTGAGTTCGTCCAGTTGCGCGCCGGTGACCAACAGCAACAACGGCACCATCAACGCGTCACGCTTGCGCAACGCTCGACACACCGCCCATGCACCATCCATGTCGTGATCGGCGACCACGATGGCGCCCATCCATCCTTCGGACGGCTCGTCTTTCGACATCGCGTCGGCCGAGGCGAACGCCTTCCAGCGATAACCCGCCAGATCCAGCGTGCGAGCCAGTTCCGGTGTGGGATTTTCGGGGAAGACGGCAATCAGGTCCATGGTTCGTTCTCAGATGCTCTTCAGGTATCTCTGAAGTTCGAACGGAGTCACTTGTGTCTTGTAGCCGCGCCATTCGGAGCGCTTGTTGCGCAGGAACCATTCGAAGATGTGTTCACCGAGCGCCTCGTGCACCAGCGACGACGATTCCATGGCACGCAACGCGTCGGCCAGCGATTGCGGCAGTTGCTCGATGCCGAGTTTGTGCAACGCGTCGTCACCCATCTCGAACAAGTTGGCGTCGGCCTCGGCGGGGAGTTCGTAGTTCTGTTCGATGCCACGCAGACCGGCGGCCAAGATGACCGAGAACGCCAGATACGGGTTGCACGCCGGGTCGGGCGAGCGGTATTCGATGCGCGTGGCCGACGGATTCGCGCGCTTGGGTACCGGCACGCGGATGAGGCCGCTGCGGTTGTTGCGAGCCCACGACACGTGCACCGGTGCCTCGAAGCCGGGAACGAGTCGCTTGTAGCTGTTCACGGTCTGGTTGGTGATCGCGGTGATTTCGCTGGCGTGGAACAACAACCCGGCCATGAACTTCTTGGCGGTGTCGGAAAGGTTGTACGCGTCGTCGGCGGAATAGAACGCGTTGCTGCTGGCGTCATCGGTGCCGCTGTTGTTGAACAACGACAGATGCAGGTGCATGCCACTTCCCTGCACGCCTTCGAGCGGCTTGGGCATGAACGTGGCGTGCACGCCTTGGGCGGCGGCCACTTCCTTCACGGCCAACCGGAACGTCATCACGCTGTCGGCCATGTTCAGCGCGTCGGTGTGCCGCAAGTCGATCTCATGTTGCGAGGGCGCATCCTCGTGGAACGAGTACTCGACGGGGATGCTCATGGTCTCGAGCGTGCGGATGGTTTCCTTGCGCAGATTCCCGGTGACGTCGGTGGTGGTGAGATCGAAGAAGGATGCTTCATCGAGTGGTCGCGGTGCACGACCTTCCTCGGGCGGCGCGAAGTAGAAGAACTCGATGTCGGGCGCGATGAGGAAGTCGAGGCCGAGCGCCCGGGCCTTGTTCAGGTTGCGCCGCAACACTTGTCGCGGATCACCGCTGAACGGAGATCCGTCGAGATTGTGGATGTCGCAGAACACCCGGGCCTCGGGTGCATCGCTGTCGGCCCACGGCAACATGACGAAGGTGTTCGCGTCGGGGATGGCGAGCACGTCGCTCTCTTGCACGCGCGAGAAGCCGTCGATCGACGATCCGTCGAAACTCATGCCGTCCTCGAGGGCGTTCTCGAGTTCGGCGGGGCTGATGGCGAAGCTCTTGAGGTTGCCGAGGACGTCGGTGAACCACAAACGAATCAGACGGACGCCACGTTCTTCGACGGTGCGGAGCACGTAATCACGCTGTTGTTGCAGCATGTTCATTCCTTCAGTCTGCCAATGGATGCCGTGAATGGCACGGGGAAGCGGGAAACAAGAAAGCGGGGAAACGGCGAGGGGGCCGGGTTTCCCCGACCCCCTCGTTCGATTGTTCCGGTCCGAGGACCGAGGATGTGATCAGCCGCAGACCGTCTCGATGAGGAGGCGGGTGACGGTGTACGGATCCATGTTGGCGTTCGGACGACGGTCCTCGGCGTAGCCGCGGCCGGTCTTTTCCACCTGCCACGGGATACGGATGGACGCGCCACGGTTGGAGACGCCGTAGCTGAACTTGTTCCACGGAGCGGTCTCGTGCTTGCCGGTGAGGCGGCTCTCGATGTCGTGGCCGTAGTTCGTGACGTGCTCCATGACCTTCTTGCCGATGGCGTTGCACGCCGCGGTGATGGCCTTCATGTCCTTGTCGTTGCGCATGGCCTTCGTGGAGAAGTTCGTGTGCGCACCGGCGCCGTTCCAGTCACCCTTCTGAGGCTTGGCGGCCAACGAGATGACCACGTCGTAGTCCTCGGCGATGCGGTGCAACAACCAACGCGCAACGGTCAGGTGGTCCGACACGGTGAGCGCGTCGGCCGCACCGATCTGGAACTCCCACTGGCCGGGCATCACTTCGGCGTTGGTTCCCTCGATGAGGAGACCAGCGTCGAGACACGCCTGAGTGTGCTCTTCGATGATGTCACGACCGACGACGCGACCGGCGCCGACGCCGCAGTAGTACGGACCCTGCGGCTCGGGGAAGCCGTCCTTCGGGAAGCCCAACGGGCTGCCATCGAGACGAAGCATCGTGTACTCCTGCTCGATTCCGAAGATCATTTCGTCGGCCGCGTACTTCTTGGCGGCCTTGGCGCACGCGGCGCGCGTGTTGGTGGGGTGCGGCTTGTTCGACTGAGCGAGCATGACTTCGCACAGCACGAGAATGTTGTCGCCACCGCGGATCGGGTCCGGGCAGGAGAAGACGGGCTGCAACGCGCAGTCCGACTTGTCTCCGGGAGCCTGATTGGTGGACGAACCGTCGAAGCCCCAGATCGGGGGAGTGGTGACGTCGTCAGCAAGGATCTTGGTCTTGGAACGCAGCAGGGGCGTCGGCTCGGTGCCGTCGATCCAGATGTATTCGGCTTGATAGGGCACGGGGGTCCTCCATGTATGAATTCGGCAGAGCCGGTTGTTGTTGGGGCGGTATCAGCGTCGCAGGGGGGCATTTCCCCGCCGTTGCCCAAT
>RHCK01000235.1 GCA_010030605.1 Acidimicrobiia bacterium | reverse complement strand
TCCTTGACGCGCGCAATGTCGACGAGAACCGTGGGCTGCGCGAGACGCAGTTTCATCATCGGCAGGAGGCTGTGTCCTCCGGCGAGGAACTTGGCGTCGTCGCCGTACTGACCGATGAGCGAAATGGCTTCGGCGGCCGAGCCGGCGCGAACGTAATCGAACGATGCGGGAATCATCTCAGAACCTCACTTGCCGGCCGCGGCGAGCACGGACTTGACGATGTTGTGGTAACCGGTGCAGCGGCACAGATTGCCTTCGAGACCGATGCGAACCTCGTCCTCGGTGGGGTTGGGGTTCTCCTTCAGCAGGCTGGTGGCGGCCATGACCATTCCTGGGGTGCAGTAGCCGCACTGCAGACCGTGATTCTCCATGAACGCCTTCTGCATGGGGTGCAACGTTCCGTCGGCGGCGGCCATGCCTTCGATGGTGGTGACATTCGAGCCATCGGCTTGAACGGCGAGCACGGTGCAACTCTTGACCGCTTCGCCGTCGATGTGAACGCTGCACGCGCCACACGACGAGGTGTCGCAACCGACGTTGGTGCCGGTGAGTTCGAGAACTTCGCGGATGTAATGGACCAACAAGGTGCGCGGCTCGACGTCGCTCACGTGCTGCTTTCCGTTGACAGTGACCCGGATCTCCACGGTGCTACCCCCTTGACGGCCGAAGTCGACGACATCGCCGACCTGCATTCTGCCCGATGGGGGGTGACCCCCGCTCACCGGACGTCCCTACCGTAGACGCTGGATGACCCGATCAGGAAGTGCCGTCAGACCGGCGGTTTCCGGCCCGAACAGGGCCGCGGCGATGGCCTCGGCGCCATCGACCAGTCGGGGTCCGGGGCGCACCACCACGGCGTCGGCATCGATGGCCCACACCGCCGCCCTCGATGGCAAGCGGTCGAGAATCGTGCGGGCCTGATCGATCGCACCGGCAAGGTCGTACCCGCACGGAGAGACGATGACGTGGTCGGGATCGATGGCACGAATCGCCTCCCAATCCGTCGGAACCGATCGGCCACCCGGAATGGCCAGGACCGGCTCGGCACCAGCGGCCGACACCACGTCGGGGACCCAATGACCACCGACGAACGGCGGGTCGACCCATTCGAGAACGAACACGGTGGGTCGCGCGGCGTCGCCACGAGCGGCGGCCGTGCGCGAGGCGAGGGAAGCCAAACGACCTCGCAATGCGTCGACCAGGTCGTGTCCCCGGTCGGGTACTCCCGCGGCGTCGGCGACGGTCTGCACCGATGCGATGACTTCGTCCAAAGTTTGGGGATCGATCTGCAGCACTGTGGCTCGACAGTTCAGGCGGGCGACGGCTTCATCCACGTCGCCGCTCGGCACGGCGCACACGCGACAGAGGTCCTGACTGAGAATCAGATCCGGGTCGCAACGCGACAAGGCGTCTTCGTCGAGCGTGTACAACTCGTCGCCGGCCGCCAAACGACGACGCACGAGTTCGTCGATTTCGATGGGATCGAGGTGTTTGGTGTCCATCCCACCCACGACGATCTCGCGACCCACTCGGGCTGTCGGTGGGTAATTGCATTCGAACGTGACTCCGAGAAGGTCGTCGCCGAGACCGAGATCGAAGACGATCTCGGTGGTGGAGGGCAACAAGCTGACGATGCGCACGGGGTGACAGTAGGCGATCTGACACGATGGGGGCATGGGCGAGTCGACACATTCACCGGAGAATTCGCCGCTGACACACCCGGCGACATCGGCGGGATGGCAACAGTTGCTCGACGGCATCGATCTGCCGTTCCACCCCGATCTGGCCGTTCCGGCGTTGCGTGAGGTGCGCTTGGCCATTCCGAATCCCGATCCGGTGGCCGACGTGGCCGACGCGGCGCGAAGGGCTGTCGAGAGCACGTTCGCATCGTCGGTGACTCCGGGCATGACGGTGGCCGTGGGCGGGGGAAGTCGGGGCCTCACGCAACGGGTGGATCTGTTACGCGGAACGATCACCGGACTTCGTGCACTCGGTGCCGAGCCATTCGTTGTTCCCGCCATGGGAAGCCACGGCGGTGGAACGGCCGATGGGCAAGTGAAGATGTTGGCCTCGCTCGGCATGACCGAGGAATCGGTGGGTGCCGAGATTCGAGCCACGATGGCCACCGTCGAGGTGGCGCGCACACCGTCGGGAATGCCGATCTATCTCGACGAACATGCGGCGGCAGCCGACCGAATCCTGCCGGTCAATCGAATCAAGCCCCACACCTGTTTCAAAGGTCCGATCGAGAGTGGCTGCACCAAGATGGCCGTCGTCGGCTTCGGCAAACAACCTGGCGCCGCGCAGATTCATTCGTGTGGGCCGGTCGAGATGCGCGAGCGCCTCCTCGACGGCATCGCGACACTCCGTGCGACGGGTCGTTTGTTGGGCGGCGTGGCCTCGGTGGAGTCCGCGGGTGGCAACGTGGTCGATGTCTCCGGTCTCACCGTCGATGACGTCGGTGGAGAACTGGAGCGACGACTCACCGAACGCGCGCGCGAGTTGGTTCCGCCGTTGCCCTTCGACGAGATCGATGTCCTCATCATCGAAAGAGGCGGCAAGGACATCTCCGGCACCACGATGGACCCGAACGTCACCGGTCGTTATTGGGTCCACGGTCTCGACGATCTGTCGCGTCCGCGAGTGGCGACCATCGTGTTGCTCGGCATCACCGAAGTGTCGGCGGGGAACGTGCTGGGTATCGGACTGGCCGACTTCATCCCGGTCGATGTCGCCGAACGCATCGATTGGCAGAAGACCTATCTCAACTGCTTCACGGCGGGACCGTCGGGTGTTCGGCGCGCGCGCATGCCCATGGTGTTGCCGAACGAGGACGCATGTGTGAAAGCCGCACTCAGCATGTGTGGCAAAGCCGTCGACGAGCCCAAGCGGGTCGTGCGCATCCGGTCGACGTTGCACCTCACGTCGTGCTGGGTGAGCGACGCCTTGATCGGTGAGTTGCCTCCGGGAGCGACGCTCGCGGGTTGATCAGCGGTCGTAGCGTCGAAGGCCGGTGAGAGCGAAGGTCGTC
>RHCK01000234.1 GCA_010030605.1 Acidimicrobiia bacterium | reverse complement strand
GAACCGAAAGATTCGAACATGTGCACGAACTCCACGCCGGTGACGCCCGAACCCACCACGCACACGCTCGAGGGGAACACCTTCGGCGGATAGCAATCGCGCGTGGTGAGAATGCGCTCGCCGTCGGGTTGCACCCAGTCGGGAATTCGCGGGCGCGACCCGGTGGCGATCAGGGCCGCGTCGAAGGGAACGTTGATGACCTTTCCCTCGGCCGTGGTTACTTCGGCCGACGTGGCCGACGTGAACCTCGCCGTCCCGCGCAGAATGCGCACGCCCTGACTGGTGAGCAGGGTCGAGGTGCTCCCCGACAGGTGCTCCTTGATGTCCTCGATGCGCTCGGTCAACGCCTCGACGTCGATCTCGGGCTGCACCTCTTCCAGACCCATCCCTTGCAACCGTCGACTGAACGACATGGCGCCACCGGTGGCGATCATGGTCTTGGATGGAATGCAGTCCAGCAAATGAGCCGCGCCGCCCACCAGGTCTCGTTCGACCATCGTGACGTCGGCACCCAAGCGCGCGGCGTACGTGGCCGCGGTGTTGCCGGCCGGACCTCCGCCGATGATCAAGAACCGCACTGCCATGTGCTTCAGGCTACCCGTCGTATCGCCGTGGCTCGGGCGCGTTCGTGGTGTGCGGAACCGACGCGGTGGTGACTATTGACTCCTCCGTCAGCGTCGCCAGCAAGTACGGTTTCACCATTGTGAGCGACGAAACGAGCGAAACCGACGACACCCCGGAACTGACGGGCAGTGGTTTGCTCGCCGAGAAGAATCGGCGTCTCGCCCGACTCGACGATTTACGGAATCGAGGCATCGAGCCCTACCCGTATCGGTTCGATCGCACCCACACCCTCGGTGAGATTCGCGCCGAATGGGGTTCACTCGAGGCCGGCACCGAAACCGAGAATCAGGTGGTCATCGCTGGTCGCATCATGCTCATGCGCGAGCAAGGCAAGTTGATCTTCGCCACGGTGCGCGATCGTGCCGGAGAAGTGCAGTTGTTCATCTCCAAAGCGGTGGTGGGCGACGAAGCGTTCGCCGACATTTCCACGCTCGACCTCGGCGACTGGGTCGGTGTCTCCGGCACCATCATGACCACCCGCAAGGGCGAACTGTCGGTGAAGGTCGCCGAGTTGTCGTTGCTGTCGAAGGCGGTTCGTCCGCTCCCGAACAAGTGGAAGGGCCTCACCGACACCGACACCCGTTTCCGTCAGCGTTACACCGATCTCATCGTGAACGAAGAGGCCCGTCGCGCCTTCGAGGTTCGTCACGCCGTGATCAGTAGCTTCCGCCGCACGTTGGCCGGCAAGGGCTTCATCGAGGTCGAGACACCGGTGCTGCACGTCGAGGCCGGTGGGGCGCACGCGCGACCCTTCGTCACCCATCACAACTCGCTCGACATGCAGTTGTATCTGCGCATCGCCCTCGAGTTGCACTTGAAACGACTCATCGTCGGCGGTATGGAGCGCGTCTACGAGATTGGACGCGTGTTCCGCAACGAGGGCATCAGCACCCGCCACAATCCCGAATTCACCATGATGGAGCTCTATCAAGCCTTCGGTGATTACAGCGAAGTCATGGCCATCGCCGAGGAACTCATCGTGCAGGCGGCTCGTGACGCCATCGGAACAACAGTGGTCGACATCGCCGACACCGAAGGCACCCTGCACACCGTCGATCTGGCCGAGCCGTGGCGCCGCGCGCGCATGATCGATCTCGTCGAGGAAAAGACCGGCGTGGCCGTTCACCCGTCGCAACCCATCGACCAGTTGCGCAAGGTCGCCGACGACAACGGTGTTCGCTACGACAAGCACTGGGGTCCGGGCAAACTGATCGAGGAGATCTTCGAGGCCACCGCCGAGTCGTCGCTGGTGCGTCCGACGTTCGTCACCGGACATCCCGTCGAGATCTCGCCACTCGCGCGCACCGACCGCAACGATCCCTTCCTCACCGAGCGTTTCGAGTTGTTCGTGGGTGCTCGCGAATTGGCCAACGGGTATTCCGAGTTGAACGACCCGGTCGAGCAACGCGCGCGGTTCGAGGAAGAGCAGGCGGCCAAGGAAGCCGGCGACGCCGAACGGGGCACCGTCGACGAGGACTACTTGCGCGCCCTCGAATTCGGCCTTCCGCCCACGGGTGGTCTCGGCATCGGTATGGACCGCGTCGCCATGCTGTTGGCTGGCGTGTCGAGCATCAAGGAAGTCATCTTGTTCCCCACACTCCGGCCCGAAGTCTTCTGAGCCGACCGTAAAGGAGTCAGTCATGCCCGCAGCTTGGGGTCACGCCCTCGTCACCCGCATCGCCGACGGTTCGTCGGCCGACGGAACGATTCTCGACGCTTGGTTCCACACGCTCGGCTGGGGCGAGTCGGCGTCACCCACCGAGCGAACCACTGAACCGCAAAACCATGCCTTGCGCGGCGTGAAGGTTTCCTCCGAGAGCGTCGTGGCCGACACCGATGTCGCCCCGACCGATGCCGTCGACGTGTATTTGCGCTTGCACTTGTTGTCGCATCGACTCGCCAAGCCCCGCACCCTGAATCTCGATGGTGCCTTCGGCTTGCTCGCCAACGTGGCCTGGACCAACCTCGGACCGATCGCGGTCGATCAGGTGGAGCGAGTGCGCTGGGAGGAGCGTCGTAGCGGTCGCATCCTCACCGTGCACGGCGTCGACAAGTTCCCGCGCATGACCGATTACGTGGTGCCAAGCGGCGTGCGCATCGCCGACGCCGATCGCGTGCGTCTGGGTGCCCACCTCTCCCCCGGCACCACGGTCATGCACGAAGGATTCTGCAACTTCAACGCCGGCACGCTCGGTGCGTCGATGGTGGAAGGTCGCATCTCGGCCGGTGTGGTGGTGGGCGACGGCAGCGACATTGGTGGCGGCGCATCCATCATGGGCACGCTCTCGGGTGGCGGTAAGGAAGTCGTCAGTATCGGCGAGCGATGCCTTTTGGGCGCCAACAGCGGAATCGGCATCAGCTTGGGCGACGAGTGCATCGTCGAAGCCGGCTTGTACGTCACCGGCGGAACGTTGGTGAAGCTTCCCGACGGCAACGTGGTG
>RHCK01000233.1 GCA_010030605.1 Acidimicrobiia bacterium | reverse complement strand
CCATACGGCTGGACGTGCGCGCGCTGGTGGCGTACGCATGACCGGTCATGAGGCTGGTGAGCGCGGCGGCCCAGGCGCGTCCCTCGACCGAGTCATAGGGCAGGCCGAGCGCCATCAGCAACGCACCGAGGTTCGCGTAACCGAGACCCAACTGACGGAACTTGCGGCTGTTCTCGCCGATCTTCTCGGTCGGGTAATCAGCGCGACCAACGAGGATTTCTTGAGCGGTGAACATCGTCTCGATGGTGTGCTTGTACGCGTCGAGGTCGAAGTTGCCTTCCTCGTCGAGGTACTTCAACAGGTTGATCGAGGCCAGGTTGCACGCCGAGTTGTCGATGTGCATGTACTCCGAGCACGGGTTCGAGCCGTTGATGCGGCCGGTCGCGTGCGCGGTGTGCCACTTGTTGATGGTGGTGTCGAACTGCAAGCCGGGGTCGGCGCATTCCCACGACGCCGTGGCGATCTGGCGCCACAGGTCGCGCGCACGCACGGTACGCACCGGCTCGCCGGTGGTGACGGCACGGAACGTCCAGTCGGCGTCGTCCTTGACGGCCTGCATGAAATCGTCGGTAACGCGCACCGAGTTGTTGGCGTTCTGGTACTGGATGCTGAACGCATCGGCACCATCGAGATCCATGTCGAAGCCGTTGTCGCGCAACACGCGCGCCTTGCGCTCTTCCTTGGCCTTGCACCAGATGAACTCTTCGATGTCGGGGTGGTCGACATTGAGGATGACCATCTTGGCCGCCCGACGGGTCTTGCCGCCCGACTTGATGGTTCCCGCCGAGGCGTCGGCACCACGCATGAACGACACCGGACCCGAGGCTGTTCCGCCGCCCTGCAGCAGTTCGGCGCTGGAGCGGATCTTGGACAGGTTGATACCCGAACCCGAACCGCCCTTGAAGATCACGCCTTCTTCGCGGTACCAGTTCAAGATGGCGTCCATCTTGTCCTCGACGGCCAAGATGAAGCAGGCGCTCGCCTGCTGGGGCACGCCCTTGACGCCGATGTTGAACCACACCGGACTGTTGAACGCCGCGCGCTGGGTGACGAGGATGAACTTCAGTTCATCGCGGAAGTTCTCGGCCTCGGCCTCGTCCACGAAGTAGCCGCCCTCGCGACCCCACGTCGTGATGGTGTCGGCGACGCGGTCGATCACCTGACGCAACGACGACTCGCGCTCGTCGGTGCCCGGGGTGCCGCGGAAGTACTTCTGGGCCACGATGTTGGTGGCGTTCAACGACCACGTGACGGGGAACTCGACGCCGAGCTGTTCGAAGGCCACCGAGCCGTCCTTCCAGTTGGAAATACGGGCGTCACGCTTCTCCCAGACCACCTGGTCGTAGGGATGCACACCGGGGCTGGTGAAGTGGCGGCGGATGCCGATGGCGAGGCGGTCCGGTGCGAGTGACATGGATTCTCCTGATTCTGTTCGTGACGTTCGATGCGGATGAAATGTGGTCGGTAGACACATCCGACCCGAGCCGATGACCCCCGGGAGGGGTCGCCGGAGCGGGCCGGTGAGTCTGTCGTAGACACAAGATGTGGTGTTTTCGGTCCCCCACCGCTTGTTGCACCACAAGTTGTAGGGAGATTACAGCAGTGTAGTTACGTCCTTGTCAACGATTGTCGCGTTTGCCCTGCTCGCAGGGTGAAATTCGACCGTCCGATGACTGCGGAGGCGGCACGACCGCGCAGGTTCAGGATCTGTGAGGTTCCCACGTTGCCCCGCACACTCACTCTGCGAGTCACTCGCCACACTGCCGTACCGCCTCCGACTTCGCGGTCACGATAGACGACCCCACCTGTGGGCAACGAGAGGATAACCCTGTGAATTTGGGCCTTTTATCAGGGGAAAACCCTGTTGATGGGGTGTGCAGAAGCCTGTGGGAAACCCCTCCTGGACGCCCGTGAATCCGACCCCCTCACTGAGCAGGGGCGATGTCGACGGGGATGCCGTTCAACACCGATGTGCCCGACAACGGGTCCATGGCGCGGTGGTCGCTGAGGATGTTCGAATTCACGCCCGCGCGCTCCGCGGCCACCGACAGGCGCGTGCCGGCCTGGCCGTGCCCCCAACCATGCGGGAGGCTCACCACTCCGGGGCGAATTCCTTCGGTGATCTCGACGGTCGCGGTCACCGTGCCGACGCGCGACGAGATTGTTGCAAATGCACCATTCTGCAAACCGAGTCGATCAGCGTCGATCGGATGCACATGCAACGAACAATCCATCGATCCTTTCATCAACACCGGAATGTTGTGCATCCACGAGTTGTTCGACTTCAAATGTCGACGTCCAACCAACACGAGATCACGCGATTCCAGTTCGTCGATCGATCGCCGCAATCGCTCGACATCGGCCAACAACGGTTCCGGAGCCAACTCGACCATTCCGCTACGCGTGCGCAACGCATCGGGCAAACGCTCCCCCAACGCTCCGAAGTCCACTCCGTGCGGGTTTTCCAACAGCAGGTCCAAACTCGCCCCACCGGGATTCGTCCCGAATGCGGCACCGTAGGGCCCGGTTTGCAACATCAAATCGAGCATGCGCGCCGGACCTTTGCGACCGGACGCGTCGAGCGACGCACGAATGTCGTCGGCATCGCGCCCGTGCACCGGAGAGGAAGCATCCGACACCGCCGATCGGATCAAACTGTCGATGCCTTGATCGTCGGCGAGGGCCGGGTCGGCATCGGGTCCCATGCCCGCGGCGATCAAACCGAGCTTGGCGAGAATCTCCCATTCATCGGGTTGCCCTTCGTCGCGGGACAACACCGCTTCGCTGTAGTTCGCCACGTTGCGCACGGCGTACTGCAACAGGAAAACGTCGTAGTGATCGCGCTGCAATTGCGACGGTGGAGGAAGCACGATGTCGGCATGTCGCGTCGTTTCGTTCAAGTAGATGTCGACGCTGATCATCAACTCGAGCTTCGACAACGCCTCGTCGAGCCGTAGCGAATGCGGCGTCGACAGCACGGGATTTCCGGCCACGGTGACCAATGCTCTGATGCGCTCGTCGCCCGCATCGGTGATCTCTTCGGCCAACGCGGCCACCGGATATTCGCCCATCACCTCGGGATGGCCCGAC
>RHCK01000232.1 GCA_010030605.1 Acidimicrobiia bacterium | reverse complement strand
TCGACGAGACCGGCGGGAAGGGCGTCGAACGCCGCATTGGTGGGAGCGAAGACCGTGAACGGTCCCTCTCCCTGCAACGTCTCCACCAAGCCGGCGGCGCTGACCGCCGCGACCAGGGTCGAGAAGTCTTCGTTGGCCGACGCGATGGCCACGATGTCCTCGGCGGCCGGAGCCTCCGAACCCATCGGAGCTTCGGTCGACGGGGCCTCACTCGTGGCCGGAGCCTCGGTGGTGGCGGTGTCGTCGTCATCGCTTCCGCAGGCCACCAGCAAAGCGGTGGCAGCCAGAGCGATTGCAAGGGTCTTACGCATTGTTTTTCCTCCAGGGGGGTTTGCGACCCGGTTGGGCCAACAGCATCTTCCCCCGTTGAGAACCCTCTTTGCGTTATTTAGCACTAAACATCCGTCACAGAGACGAAACCTTGAAAATCCCGATTTCAGTCGAAAACGGCGCCGTCAAGGGCTCGGCGGACCTCGCCGACGTAGTCGGCCACGCCATCGGCGCCCGACTGCAGAAATCGCCGCACAACCGATGCTCCCTGAACCACTCCGTCGGCGACTCGACAGGCTTGAACGGCCTGTTCGGCGTTCGAGACCCCCACGCCGACCACCACGGGCACATCGGTGACGGCTTTCAGGCGTCGCGCCAACGACGTGGCGGTGTCGGCGAGGCTGGTGCGTTCACCGGTCACGCCCAAGAGGCCGACCGAATACACGAAACCTCGAGCTCGGGCACACACACGCGGCAAACGTTCGTCGGGCGCCGTCGGGGCGGCCAGCATGATGGTGGCCAAGCCGTGGGCGTCGGCGGCCTCACACCACGGACCGGATTCCTCGAGAGGAAGATCGGGAACGATCGCTCCCACGATGCCGGCCGACGCCAACTGGGCCGCGAACCGTTCGTGACCCGGATGATGAACGGTGTTGTAGTAACACATCACGACCAGCGGCACTTCGACGTCGAGACGACGCGCTTGCTCCAGAATCGAGATCGGTGTCGCACCGGCATCGAGGGCTCGTTGAGAAGCTTCTTGGATTACCGGACCATCCATCACGGGATCGGAAAACGGTAAGCCAATCTCGATCACGTCGGCACCGTTGGCAGCCGCCGCCCGTACGCCGTCCTCCCAACCGGGTAAACCACCGGTGAGGTACGGGACGAGGATCTTGCGACCCGACGAACGGACCGCTCGCAACCGCGTTTCCAATGTGGTCATCGACGACATCAGCCCAGAATCTCCATCATCTGTCCGACGTCTTTGTCTCCGCGTCCCGACAGGTTCATGAGAACCGTTTGTCCCTGAATCGAGGGGGCCTCACGAGTGATCCACGCCACGGCGTGCGCGCACTCCAATGCGGGGATGATGCCCTCGGTGCGTGCCATCAACTGGAACGCCTCGATCACCTCATCGTCGGTGACGGTCGGATACTCCGCGCGCCCGATCGACGCCAGATAGGAATGCTCGGGTCCGACACCGGGGTAATCGAGACCGGCCGAAACCGAATGCGCCTCTTGCACCTGTCCGTATTCGTCCTGCATCAAGTAGCTGCGCATTCCGTGCACCACACCGGGCTGACCGCGACCAACCGCGGCGCCGCCGGCCGGTTCGACACCGACCAATCGAGCGCGAGTGTCGACGAAACCGGAGAAGATGCCGATCGCGTTCGAACCGCCACCGACGCAGGCCACCACCACGTCGGGTACGTCACCAAGACGTTCCTGGCATTGCTCGTACGCCTCGTTGCCGATCACGCGATGGAACTCGCGCACCATCCACGGATACGGGTGAGGACCCATCACCGAACCCAAGCAGTAGTGCGTGGACTCGACCGTGGCGACCCAATCGCGCATCGCCTCGTTCACCGCATCCTTCAGCGTGCGACTACCCGACTCGACCGCCTCCACTTCGGCACCGAGCAACTTCATACGGAACACGTTCAACGCCTGACGTTCCACGTCGACCGCACCCATGTACACCTTGCATTCGAGACCCATCAGGGCTGCGGCGGTGGCCGACGCCACGCCGTGCTGTCCGGCTCCGGTTTCGGCGACGATGCGCTTCTTTCCCATGCGCTTGGCGAGCAACGTCTGACCCAACACGTTGTTGATCTTGTGCGAACCGGTGTGATTCAGATCCTCCCGTTTCAGAATCAAACGAATGCCGAGCTTGCGACCGAGCTGATGGCATTCGGTCAGAATCGACGGGCGACCGGCGTACTCCTTGAGGATCGCGTCCAGTTCGGCGCGAAAGATCGGATCCGCCCATGCCTCGACGAACGCGGCCTCCAGTTCCTGGCACGCGGGAACGAGAGTCTCGGGGACGAAACGACCGCCGAACTCGCCGAAGCGGCCGGATGCCGAGGGCTGGGACATGATCGAGGGTGTGGTGTTCATGGAGTCTCCGATCGCGGGATTGCCATGTTCGCACCACATGGCGCGAAGAACACAGTCGATTGACCACGACCGGTGTGAACTGTGCGAGCCGATACGGCTGAAACCCGGTCCGACTCCGACGGGGCGACGGCTATTCGTCGGCCCAGTCGTAGGGGAATTCGTCTCCCCCGTCGAACTCGGCCGGTGCCGCCGCACGGGCGTTCTCGATGAAGCGCTTCACCTTCAGCGGATCCTTGCGGCCCGGCGATGCCTCCACCCCCGACGACACGTCGACACCCCACGGTTTCACGTACTCGACCGCACCGGCAACGTTCTCGGGCGTCAATCCCCCGGCCAGGATCAGACGGATTCCCGACGGGATCTGATCGACCAACGTCCAATCGAAGACTTTGCCCGAGCCGGGTTCGGGTGCGTCGACGAGGATGAGGTCGGTGCCGAACTCGTTGGCCACCCGAGCCTCACGCGAACCGGCGACCACCGACTTGATCACCCACCGCACCGTCTCCGACACCGCGGCCACGGTGCGAATGTTTTCTTGTCCGTGCAACTGAACGGCCTTCACGCCCGACCGTGACACCACGTCGAAGATGCGATCCGGCAACTCATCCTTGAACACGCCAACCGTCAGGATCTCGGGTGGTAGTCGACGCGTGATGTCGTACACCGCTTGGGGCGCGATCTGGCGCGGAGACGGGGCGAAGACGAAACCGACTGCGTCGGCCCCC
>RHCK01000231.1 GCA_010030605.1 Acidimicrobiia bacterium | reverse complement strand
GCCTGAACGCCGCCGTCGGTCGGGGAGCGATCCTCCTCGGAGTTCTCACCTGTCTGGCGGGGATCGCCATCACCGTCGCGGGGATTCGTCGACACGATCAACGCGCGTTGAAGTCGTCCATTCGCTACGCGTACGTGGTGTTCGCGGCCGGACTGCTGGCGTTTCTCGTGATGGAGCGGGCGCTCATCACGCGCGACTTCTCGTTGTTGTACGTGCAAGAGCACGGCTCGCGGGACACGCCGTTCCTCTACAACGTCACGACCTTGTGGAGCGCGCTCGAAGGTTCGATCCTGCTGTGGATTCTCGTTCTCTCGGGGTTCACCGCCGCCGTTGCTCGCAAGTTCCGTGCGCGTGTCGGCGACGAACTGTTGGCGTGGGCGATGGTGTTCATGTTCGCCGTCGGATTGTTCTTCTTCTTGTTGGCGTTCGGTCCGGCCAATCCGTTCGCCGCTGGTCCCATCGGCGTCACCGATGGTCCCGGCCCCAACCCGTTGCTGCAGAACCACATCCTGGTTCTCTTCCACCCGCCGATTCTCTACATCGGCTACGTGGGCTTCACCGTTCCGTTCGCGTTCGCCATGGCGGCGTTGGTCACCGGACGCGTGGGCGAGGGGTGGTTGCTCGAGACCCGACGATGGACCCTGTATTCGTGGGGTTTCCTCACCATCGGAATCATCCTCGGAAGTTGGTGGAGCTACGAGGTGTTGGGTTGGGGCGGCGTGTGGGTGTGGGACCCGGTCGAGAACGCCAGCTTCCTCCCGTGGCTCACCGGCACGGCGTATCTGCATTCGGTGCTGGTGCAAGAGCGACGCGGAATGTTGCGCGTGTGGAATCTCTCGTTGGTGGTGGCCACCTTCAGCCTGACGATTCTCGGAACATTCCTCACTCGTTCCGGCGTGATCAACAGCGTTCACGCCTTCAGTGAGGGCAGCGTCGGCCCGTGGTTGTTGGTTTTCTTCGCGATCGTCGTTCTGTCGGCCGTGATTCTGATCGGGTGGCGCGGAGAACGTTTGCGTTCGCCCGGCTCCATCGACTCGCCGCTCAGTCGCGAGGGGGCGTTCCTGGCCAACAACGTGTTGTTCAGTGTCTTCGCCTTCGTGGTTCTTCTGGGAACCGTCTTCCCGTTGATCGTGGAAGCACTCGACGATCGGCGTGTGGTGGTGGGAGCGCCGTTCTTCGATCGCATGGCCAAGCCCATCGGATTGACGATGCTCTTCTTGATGGCGGTGGCACCGGTTCTGCCGTGGCGCAAAGCCAGCCAAGAAGTGTTGCGCGACCGGTTGTTCTGGCCCGCGGTGTGTGGCGTGGGTGCTCTGGCCTTCGCGGTGGTCACGGGTTCGGGTGGATGGGCTCCGCTATCGGCGTTCGCCTTGGGTGGATTCGCCGGTGGTGCCGCACTTCGACAGGTGGTGCTGGCGACTCGTCGTCAGGGTTGGCGCGGATTCGTGGGTCGCGCCAACGGAGGAATGTTGGTTCACCTCGGCGTGATCATGATCGCTGTGGCCATCGCGGGCACGGGCGCATACACGCGATCGCAGGAGTTCGTTCTCGACATTGGGGAGCGCGTCGAGTTCGCCGGACACTCGTTCGAGTTCGAGGGACTCTCGTTGGAAAGCGACGCGGTGAAGACGAGCGTCGTGGCCGCCGTGCGTATCGACGACGGTCCGGTGTACGAACCCAAGCGCAGCAAGTATCTGAAGCAGGGCATGGATGTGGGAACCCCGAGCGTGAAGACCGGGCTTCGCCACGACATCTATCTCACTCTCGAAGGAACCGTCCGCCCCGACGACACCACCGCACGTATCATTCCACGAGACGCAGGTGGCCCTCGGAGCGTCGGGCGCCGAGTTGTACACCATCGTGAACGACGACGATGAAGACGCAGTGCGCGCCTTCTTCGCGGAACAAGGTGGTGGCTGGCCCATCGTGCGCGACGACGACGCCAGCATTTCGGTCGACTTCGGTGTGGCCAAGGTTCCCGAGACGTGGTTGATCAGCCCCACCGGTGTGGTGGCACAGCGTTTCACCGGACAGATCACCGCCGAACTGTTGGGCGAAGCCATCGCGGCAATGTCGGCGGAGTCGGCGTCATGAACCGCTCGACCCTCAATCGCACCATCAAGCGTTGGCCGTCGTGGGTGCTCTTGCTGTTGTGCGCGGTGGCGTTGATGGTGGTCGGTGTCGACCGTGTGTCGGGCCCGTCGACGGCCGAGGAACGCATCGATGCCATCGCGCAGCGGTTGGCCTGCCCCACGTGCGACGGCGAGAGCGTCTACGAGTCCCGTGGTTCGGCATCGCAGGCCATTCGCAAGGAGATCGCTCGTCGCGTGGCCGACGGACAGTCGAGCGATGACGAGATCGTGGCCGCCATCGACGACAGCTACGAAGCCGACTTGCGGTTGGTCCCGGATTCGAGCGGTTTGGAATCCATGATCTGGATCGCGCCGATGGTGGTGGCCGTTGGTGCGGTCGCTCTGTTGGTGGTGGCGTTCCGGCGTTGGCGTTCCGAGGGTTCACTCACGCCGACGGACGAGGAACGTTCGGTGGTGGAAAAGGCTCTTCGGGAATCCAACGAGGAGTCGTCTCGATGAACCCAGAGCGACGTCAGCAACTGGAAGATGAGAAGTCGTTCCTGTTGCAGTCGCTCGCCGACCTCGAGCGCGAACACGACGCCGGCGATGTCGACGATGACGACTACGTGGCGCTGAAAGATTCCTACACCGCTCGCGCGGCCCGACTGATCGCCGAACTGGAACAGGGATCGACCCCGACACCGAACACTCGTCGTCGCCGCAACGTGGCGTGGGTCGTGTTGGTCGTGGTGTTGGCGGCCGTCAGCGGTGTGTTGGTGGCGCGCACCAGTGGTGAGCGGCGCACGGGGGAGGGGATGAACGGCACCATCGACGACGGCAGCGTGAGTTCGTTGCTGATTCAGGCGCGTTCCATGGGCATGTCCGACATTCCGACCGTTCTCGATTTGTATTCGCGCGTCTTGGCCATCGAACCCGACAACATCGAGGCGTTGACGTACTTCGGTTGGTTCACCGTGTTGTCGGCCACGCAAGAGACCGACACCGAAGTGGCTGGACAACGGTTGGAGTCCGGTCTGGTGTTGTTGCG
>RHCK01000024.1 GCA_010030605.1 Acidimicrobiia bacterium | reverse complement strand
AGCGTGCGAGAAACACGGAATGCCGGTGAATCACCACGGTGGAAGTGCGAGCCCGGCCATGACCGAAGCCGTGGAATCACCGGTGATTTTCCTGCTCGAAATCACGTGGTGGTCGCATCGAGCATTGACGCACCTCATCGTGTCGGGTGCGATGGAACGTCATCCCGAGATGAAGTGTGTCTTCACCGAACAGGGCACCGAGTGGGTGCCGGGCGAACTGATGCGACTCGATTACTTCTTCGATCGCATGCGCCACGCCGTTGGTTCGCAGGAACACATCTGGGGCGAGCCGGTGATGGCCAAGCTTCCCTTGCAGCCGAGCGAGTATTGGGCTCGCCAGTGCTACACCGGTTCGAGCTTCATGCGTGCCCACGAGGTGCCGTCGCGACACAAAGTTGGCGTCGACAGCATCATGTGGGGGAGCGATTATCCGCACAAGGAAGCGAGTTTCCCCTACAGCACGCATGCTCTGCGCGCCGCCTTCTCGGGGTGCGAGCGCGCGGAGATCGAGCAGATGTTGGGAACGACCGCCGCCGATGTGTACGGGTTCGACCTGGCAAAGCTGGCCCCGATCGCGGCCAAGATCGGACCGCGGGTAACCGACGTGGCCACGCCTCTTCTCAAGGGTGGTGTTCCGAAAGACGCCGAACGTTGTCCGGCATTCGTCGGATTCACGGCGGACGCGTGATGGGGGTCGAATCGTGAAATCACTGGCTGAGAAGGTTGCGGTCGTCACCGGTGGCGGTGGCGGGCTGGGGCGCGCGATGGGTGAGCGGTTCGCCGCGGAGGGGATGAAGGTCGTTCTGGCCGACGTTCAGGCCGAGTTGCTGAACTCGACGGTGAACGACTGCCGCCAACGCGGTCTCGAGGTGAGTGGTTTCGTCACCGACGTCACCAAGCAGGAGTCGGTCGACGCTCTGCGAGATTTCACTGTGTCCACCTACGGCTCGGTTCACGTCGTGTGCAACAACGCGGGGATCGGCGCGGGAGCCGAAGGTCGCATGTGGGAACACGAATTGAACGACTGGAAGTGGGCCATCGCGGTGAACGTGATGGGAGTGGTCCACGGCATCAACTCGTTCGTTCCGGTGATGCTGGAACACGGCGAAGAGGCTCATGTGGTGAACACGTCGTCGGGTAACGGTGGAGTGTCGCCGTTGTCGGGCACGCCGCAATACGCCGCGACGAAGGCCGCGGTGGTTACCGTCTCGGAGTGCTTGTACGCGCAACTTCAGGAGGTTGGTTCCAAGGTCGGGGTGTCGGTCTTGTTTCCGGGCCCGAACATCCTGCGAACCGGACTCTTCGAGTCGTGGCGTTCACGCACCGACGAGTTCGCGAAACAGCGTCCCCGCAAGACCCCGTACACGACGGTCGAACAACTGGAAGCTCAAATGAAAGCCGCCGGACGCGAGATCGCGTACACGCCCGTCGAGGAAGTGGCCGGGGTCGTGGTGGACGGCATTCTCGCCGATCGATTTTGGATGATGCCGGCCAGTGATCGCGGGGACGAGTCGATGCGTCTCCGTTACGAGTCCATGAGGTCCCGAAGCAATCCGTCGTATCTGCGTCAGGTGCCGGGCTGATGCCGGCACGCGTCGAAGAATCCACGGCACCAAAGCAACGAGAATCGAAGATCGAACAGGGGAGAGAACAATGACAGCAACCGAGAATCCGGTGACGGGCAGGCGCGAGGCCGCGGTGTCGACCGTCGACCACGGCCGCGTGAACGATCCGTACATGATCATCGCCGCCGACAGTCACGCCGGTCTGCCCACCGCTCAATACCGTACGTATCTCGAGAAGAAGTACTGGCCGCAACTCGACGATTTCTTGGCCGAACAGGCCGCATTGATCGAGGCCTCGACCAAGCTCGGTGTGCGCGATTCGAAGTTCGCGCAAAAGTGGTTCGATGAGCACGACGAAGAACTCGCCGGTGGTTGGGATGCCGATCGTCGTGATCAGACGCTCGATGCCGACGGCGTGGCCGCCGAAGTGGTGTATCCCGATGCCGATGCGGTGGAGAGTCGAACGGCGGTGCCATTCGGTGCCGGCCTCGGTTTGTCGGGCGACCTCGATCCGGAACTCGGTTTGGCTGGTTCCAAGGCGCACAACCGTTGGTTGGCCGAGTTGGTGGCCACCAGTCCGAACCGTCGATGCGGCGTGGCGTTGGTGCCGATCACCGGTGAACTCGACGACGTGTTGGCCGAGATCGACTGGGCCAAGGAGAACGGTCTCGGAGCCGTCATGATTCCGGCGCGCTGGTGCAATCAGACGCCGTATCACGATCGTCGTTACGACCCCGTGTGGGCGCGCTGCGAGGAATACAAGATGCCGATCGTCACGCACTCGGGTTCCGCGGAACGCGAACAGTACGGCGACAATCTCGGCATCTACGTCACCGAAGTGACCTGGTTCCCCGCGCGTCCGATGTGGTTCATGCTGTGGTCGGGTGTGTTCACGCGATACCCGGGACTGAAGTTCTGCGCGACGGAAGGCGGTTGCTGGTGGTTGCCGCAACTTCTGTGGTCGTGGGACCGACTGTGGATGGGTCAGAAGGGAGCGGAGAAGTTGGGCAAGGGTGCCTTCGCCGGCAAGGTCGACATGCTTCCGAGCGAGATCGTCGATCGTAATTGCTTCACCGGCTTGGCCAACGTGAAGCGCCGTGAATTGGGAATGCGTTACGAAATCGGCATCGACAACATGTTGTGGGGCACCGACTTCCCGCATCCGGAGGGAACCTGGCCCGCCACGTTCCAGGCGCTGAAGTCCACATTCCACGACATTCCGGTGCACGAGACGCGTCGCATGCTCGGCGAGTCGGCGGCCGACGTCTTTTCGTTCGATGCGGCTTCCTTGGCGCCCATCGTCGAACGCATCGGAATACGACCCACGGACCTCGGTCAGCTCACCGACGAACGTGGCGAAGCCGACCTCATCGCCCGTTGGGCACCCATGAAAGAAGTCGGACGGCACTGGTTGACCGGGCACGACTTCCCGCTCATTCCCTGAACCCTGCCACACCCCTGTGTTCCGATGAGCGCATGCTCATCGCCGTGCGTTGTCGAACTTGTCGTCGAATGTTTCGATGTGCCCCTCGGGGCGATCGATCGACGGTGTGTCCGGAATGTGCCGTGCTGGGCATCGCTCCAACGGCATCATCACCGGATGCCAGTGTCGAGTACCGCGGTGCCGTGCGAGACATGGTGGCCGAGTTCAAATTTCGCTCGCGCCGACGAGCGGCGCGTTCACTGGCCGAACGTTTGGTGACCGACATTCGACGTGATCCGTCGTCGCCCTCGATCGACGTGGTCACCTGGGCGCCCACGTCGCGACGTCGTGCGGGAGCACGCGGTTACGACCAGAGCGAATTGTTGGCCCGCATCGTGGCTCGCCGACTCGGAGTGCCCTGTCGGCGACTTCTCGAACGCGAACGCGGTCTCGCTCAAACCGGTCGTTCGCGCGGCGACCGTTTGCAGGGTCCGGTTTTTCGGGCGCGACCCATGAAGGAGGCGCTCGACGTTTTGGTGATCGACGATGTCGTCACCACCGGAGCGACGTTGCGTGCCGCCGCTCATGCGTTGCGGTTGGCCGGTGCGGCAGACGTTCGTGTTCGGGCGCTCGCGTCCACGCCCACACCTGTCAGAGGTTCGCGAGCAGTCTGACCGTCGACACCGCCGTCGTGGGGTCCTCGTCGACGAGCACTCCATGAAGACCGACATCGATCGCCGCGCGAACGTTGCTTTCGGCGTCATCGAGAAACGCGGTTCGGTGGGCGGGCACGCCTAACCGCTCGAGCGCGAGTCGATAGATCGACGGATTCGGTTTGCGCATGCCCACCTCGTGGCTGTCGACCACATCATGGAACAAACGGGGAAAGTCGAGCATCGGCCACCAGCGTTCGCGCAATTCGCGAACGTTGTTCGTGAGAACTCCCAATCGAAATCCGGCGTCACGGAGTTCGTGCACCAACTCGACGACGGGGGCGTTGGGCGTGAAATCGAAGGGGATCGATTGGCCGGGTTCTGGCGCGAAGGTGGTGGCCACCGGAGTGAGGCCGGCGTCCATCACCAACGGGGCCAACGCCGAGCGGTAGTCGGCCATGCTGATTTCTCCGCGCTCGAGCCGGTGCCACGGATGGTCCGTGTCCTGTCCGTACTCACCCATCATCACCCGCATCACCACATCGGCGGGATCGTTCGGAAAACGACGCACAACGTCGGACGGACGACCGTTGCTGGCGAGAACTCCGCCGAAGTCGAAGATGACCGCGTCGATCGACCGCACCGAAATCTCGGATTCGGGATCGTTGGAGTCACGCGGGGTCGAATTCACCTCGAGAGTCTGCAGGTCGGACGGGGTGTTTCGCCAACCGAGGCGACCCCGAGGCCAGCGAATTGTGACGGTAGGCTCGTCCACTGCATGGGAATCCTCGATCGCATCCTGCGGGCCGGTGAAGGCAAGAAGCTGAAGGCCCTCGAGGGTTTGGTGCCCGACATCAACGCCGAGGAAGCCGCCCTCGTCAAGTTGTCCGACGACGCATTGCGTGCCAAGACCGATGAGTTTCGTCAGCGGATCGAGCGTGGCGAGTCCCTCGACGACCTGCTGATCGAATCCTTCGCCGTGGTGCGCGAGGCGGCGCGTCGTGTGATCGGGCAACGCCATTACGACGTGCAGTTGATGGGTGGAGCGGCACTGCATTTCGGATGGGTCGCCGAAATGAAGACCGGCGAAGGCAAGACCTTGGTGTCCACGTTGCCGGCCTACCTGAATGGGCTCTCTGGAAAAGGAGTTCACCTGATCACGGTGAACGACTACCTCGCGCGCCGTGACTCCGAATGGATGGGTCGGGTTCACCGCTGGCTCGGGTTGAACGTCGGACTCGTGGTTCCCGGACATCGCGAACGTCCGGAACAAAAGCGACAGGACTACGCCGCCGACATCACGTACGGAACGAACAACGAGTTCGGATTCGATTACCTGCGCGACAACATGGCGCCCACCAAGGCGAACAAGGTGCAGCGCGGACACAACTTCGCCATCGTCGACGAGGTGGACTCCATCCTCATCGACGAGGCGCGCACCCCACTCATCATCTCGGGACGCGTGGCGGACGCCGCGAATCTGTACTACCGCTTCGCCAGCATCGTGCGGTCCTTGAAGCGCGACGACGACTACGAGGTCGAGGAAGACAAGCGAATCGTGATGCCCACCGAAAAGGGCATCGAGCGCGTCGAACAGGAATTGGGGATCGAGAATCTGTACGACGAGGTTCAACGAAATCTCGTCCACCAACTTCAGGTCGCGTTGAAGGCCAAGGAGTTGTATCGCCGCGACAAGGACTACATCGTTCAGGCCGGTGAAGTGAAGATCGTCGACGAATTCACCGGGCGCATCCTCGAAGGTCGCCGCTGGAGCGAAGGCATCCACCAGGCGGTCGAAGCCAAAGAAGGCGTCAAGATCAAGGAAGAGAACCAGACTCTGGCCACGATCACGCTGCAGAACTACTTCCGTATGTATTCGAAGTTGGCCGGCATGACCGGAACGGCCCAGACCGAAGCCGCCGAACTGATGAACACTTACGGTTTGCAGGTGGTGCCCGTTCCGACGAATCGTCCGGTCGCGCGACTGGACGAACCCGACCTCATCTTCAAGTCGGAGAACGCCAAGTTCAACGCGGTCGTCGACGACATCGTCGAACGGAACGCCAACGGACAGCCCATCCTCGTCGGAACGGTCAGTGTCGAAAAGAGCGAACATCTCTCGCGACTTCTCACCAAGCGCGGAATCAAGCACGAAGTTCTGAACGCCAAGCAGCACACGCGCGAAGCCGAGATCGTCACCCAAGCCGGACGCCTGGGATCCGTCACCGTGGCGACCAACATGGCGGGACGTGGCGTCGACATCCTTCTCGGCGGAAACCCCGAGGGACTCGCCCGCCGTGCGGTT
This sequence comes from Acidimicrobiia bacterium, assembly GCA_010030605.1. Taxonomy (GTDB): domain Bacteria; phylum Actinomycetota; class Acidimicrobiia; order Acidimicrobiales; family Ilumatobacteraceae; genus Casp-actino8. The sequence goes on along the minus strand of RHCK01000024.1, from coordinate 4,705 downwards.
CTGGCCGAAGGATTCGGCGTCGACACGCTGGCCGACGAATTCGCGCTCCCGATGCCGCTCGACCAAATGCCCGATGAGTATCGCGAGGCCCGTGCGAAAGCTCAGGCTCGTTACGCGCAGCTACTCGAAACCATCTCCGCCGAGTGCAAAGCCGAAGGCGACCGCGTTCGGGCGGTCGGCGGTCTCTACGTCATCGGTTCGGAGCGTCACGAAAGTCGTCGTATCGACAATCAGTTGCGAGGTCGCGCCGGTCGACAAGGTGACCCGGGCTCGAGCCGCTTCTACCTGAGCCTCGACGACGAGTTGATGCGCCTGTTCGCCACCGGTGCTCTCAGTTGGGTGATGGGACGAGCCCTACCCGAGGACGAGGCGATCGAACACAAGATGGTCACCAAGGCGATCGAGCGTGCGCAGAGCACGGTCGAGCAGCGAAATGGTGAGATTCGCAAAAACGTTCTGAAGTACGACGAGGTCATGAACGAGCAGCGCAAGGTCATCTACTTGCGGCGTGATCAAATCCTCGACGGCATGGACCTGAAGTCTGAAGCCATGGAGTATCTGGCCGAAGCGGTCGATTCACTCATCGAAACTCACTGCGTCAGCGAAGCCGACGACGAATGGGATCTCGATGGCTTGGCCAAGGAACTGAAGACCTTCTGGCCCACCGAACTCTCGGCTGCTGCCCTCGGGCGTTCGCGAAGCACGAACGAGATGTACGACGTCGTGATGGCCGATGCCTCGGCTTTCTACGAGCGCCGCGAGTCCGAACTGGGAAGCAACGTCATGCGTGACGTCGAGCGCCAAGTGATGTTGCGCATCATCGACCAACGTTGGCGCGAACACCTCGAGGAGATGGACTACCTCCAAGAGGGAATCAATCTTCGCGCCATGGGTCAAAAAGATCCGCTCGCCGAGTGGCAACGCGAGGGCTACGAGATGTTCGGCGCCATGATGAAGGGCATCGCCCAGGACTTCGTGCGCTACGTCATGCACGTTCAGGTGGTGCGAAACGACGAGACGACGCCCGCGGTGCAGAACCTCCAGCAGACGAAATCGGAGGCCCCGTCGGCGGTGTCGGGCGCTTCGGTCGAATCCGGCGTGGCTCCGGCTCCGTCGCAGCCGACCAAGCAAATGCCGGTGGTCAACGATGAATGGTCGAAGACCCCTCGTAATGCGCCGTGTCCGTGCGGTTCGGGCAAGAAGTTCAAGTTGTGCCACGGCGCGAATTGAGCCGACATGCGCGACTTTTCCGATGATCTGAAAGAGGTGGGCCGTCGTCTCGGCGAGGCCCGTGGCTACCTGAAGATCGACTCGCAACGAGAGCGGTTCCGCGAATTGGAAGTGGAAGTGTCGCGTCCGGACCTGTGGGACGATCAGGAGAATGCCAAGCGACTGAACGCCGAATACGCCAACGTCAAGAGCGACATCGATCAGTTCGACTCGTTGTCGCGCCAGCTCGAGGATGTCGAAGTCCTGCACGAGATGGCTCGCGAAGTCGACGACGCGTCACAGGAGTCCGACATCGAATCGGGGATCTCGGCGATCGCGGATGCACTGAGCGTGTTGGAGATGCGCAGTCTTTTCATTGGCGAGCACGATGAGGCTGATTGCATCGTGCAGATCAACGCCAAAGATGGTGGAGTCGATGCGCAGGACTGGAGCGAGATCCTCCTTCGTATGTACCAGCGGTGGGCCGAGCGACGAGGGTTCACGGTCGAGATCGACGACATCTCTCCGGCGACGGAAGCCGGCATCATGTCGGCGGAGTTCACGTTGAAGGGGCGTTACGCCTACGGCTTGATGACGTCGGAACGAGGAACGCATCGTCTGGTGCGCATCAGTCCCTTCGACAACCAGGGTCGCCGTCAGACCAGTTTCGCCGCTGTTCAGGTGTGGCCGGCCATGGACGACCCGAACATCGAGATCAACGAGTCCGATGTGCGAATGGAAGTGTTCCGCGCGTCCGGTGCTGGTGGGCAGCACGTCAACAAGACATCGTCTGCGGTGCGCTTGATTCACGAACCGACCGGACTCGTGGCTTCGTCACAAGAGGAACGAAGTCAGTTGCAAAATCGCGAGAAGGCCATGAATCGGTTGAAGGCCATGGTTGCCGCACGAATCGAAGAAGAACATCAAGCCGAACTCGATCGCATCGCGGGCAAGCAGGCCACGGTCGGTTGGGGAAGTCAGATTCGCAGTTACGTGCTGCAGCCGTATCAGATGGTCAAAGACCTGCGTACGAACGTCGAATCGAGCGGAGTGGAATCCGTTCTCGATGGAAACATCGACGAGTTCATGGAGGGCTATTTGCGATGGCGACGTTCGGGTGACGATTCCTGAAGCACGTGCACTGGTAACCTGACGATCTGCATTCCAGAGAACGGCTCCATGAGTCGCCGACTGCCCGAGGAGCAGAATGATTCGCCTCGAGAACGTGACGAAGTCCTACAGCACCGAAGTGACTGCTCTTCGTGACGCGTCGTTCGAGGTGGCCAAGGGCGAATTCGTGTTCCTGGTGGGTCCGTCAGGGTCCGGAAAGTCCACCTTGTTGCGGCTCATGAATCGCCAAGAGCAACCCGAAAAAGGTGCGGTGTGGGTGGCTGGTAAGGACATCAACACCATGCCCGATTCGAAGGTGCCGTACCTGCGCCGCAACATCGGCAACATCTTCCAGGACTACAAGCTTCTGCTGAACAAGACCGTGTTCGAGAACGTGGCGTTCGCCCTCGAGGTGATCGGTCGCCCCAAACACGTCATTCGCCAGCAGGTTCCCGCGGTGCTCGACCTGGTCGGCCTGTCCGACAAGGAGGACCGCTTCCCGCATCAATTGTCCGGTGGTGAGCAGCAACGAGTGTCCATTGCTCGAGCCTTCGTGAACCGCCCCTTGATCCTGTTGGCCGACGAGCCCACCGGAAACCTCGATCCGGCCACCGGGGAGGGCATCATGCGCCTACTCGACCGCATCAACAACACGGGAACAACCGTCGTCATGGCCACCCATGATCAGCGCATCGTGAACATGATGCGTCGGCGAGTGGTGCAGTTGGATCGCGGCGTGATCGTTCGCGACCAGGAGCGAGGGGTGTACGACTGATGTTGGCGCGAGTCAGTTACGCATTCCGAGAAACGTGGGCGAGTTTCAAGCGCAACGTCACCCTCACGGCGGCAGCGGTCGTCACGTCGGCGGTGTCGCTTCTGCTGGTCGGTTCCACTTTCCTCATTCAGCGAGCTTTCGACAATTTGTTGACCCGTTGGAAGGGCGACGTCGAATTGATCGTGTACGTGCGTTCGGACGCTTCGGCCGAGCAGATCGCCTTCATCCAAGAGGCGATCGAATCCCAGCCGGGAATCATCGACGTTTCGAAGTTGCGCTACTTGGATCAAGCCGAGAGTTACGCCGAGGCGCAGAAATTGTTCGCCGGAGACCCGGGAACTCTTCGTTTGTTGACCCCCGAGAACATTCCGTCGCAATTCAAGGTGGTTCCCACCACCGACGATTCCAATCTCATCAGGGAATTGGGTGAATCGTTCCGTGGAATCGAGGGCGTGCGTGAGGTCGCCTATGCCCAGGACGTCTTCGATGTCGTGTCGCGGGTGTCGCAGTTCATCCGAGTCGCAACCACCGTGATGTCGATCGTTCTGCTGATCGTGGCCATCGGGTTGATCTGGAACACCATTCGAACCGCGATGTTCGCCAGACGACGCGAGATCGAGGTCATGAAGTTGGTGGGTGCCACCAACTGGTTCATCCGGATCCCGTTCATGCTCGAGGGCCTCCTTCAGGGCCTCATCGGTGGTGTCCTCAGTTGTGCCGGACTCTGGGGCTTGAACTCAGCGTGGTCGAATGCGGTCACCGACTTCAACGACACCGAACTGGCCGCTCTGGTGGTCTCCGATGGATACGTTCGTTGGGTGATGATCATGCTGCTCGTGATCGGCGCCGCCGCTGGTGCGATCGGGTCCGGTATCGCCGCGTCGCGCTTCCTTGACGTCTGACCCGTCGACGCTCGCTACTGTCGAGCCATGGATTTCGACGAGATTCTCTACGACGTCACCGACCGCATCGCGACGATCACCCTGAATCGTCCGGACAAGATGAACGCCTTCACCAACCGAATGTTGAAGGAGATCATCGCCGCCATGGATTTGGCTGATGCCGACGACGAGGTGCGAGCCATCATCTTCACCGGCGCCGGTCGGGCGTATTGCGCGGGGGCCGACTTGTCCGGTGGCGGAGACACGTTCGCCAAGGGTGGCAGCGACGTGGCCGCCCGAACGGGCGTGGTGCGCGACGGAGGAGGTCTCGTCGCATTGCGAATCTTCGAAAGCACCAAGCCGGTCATTGGGGCGATCAACGGAGCAGCGGTGGGCGTGGGTGTCACGATGACGTTGCCCATGGACATTCGACTGGCGAGTGACACCGCCAAATTCGGTTTCGTCTTCGCCCGTCGGGGCATCGTGCCCGAAGCGGCCAGCAGTTGGTTCCTTCCACGATTGGTGGGGATTTCACAGGCTGCCGAATGGTGTTACACCGGGCGCATGATCTCGGCGACGGAGGCCCGAGATGCGCGATTGGTACGCAGCGTGCACGAGGGGGACGACCTTCTCGTCGCGGCTCGCGCCATCGCCACCGAGATCGCCGAGAACACGGCTCCGGTGTCCGTCGCCCTCTCGCGCCGCATGTTGTGGCGAATGCTCGGCGCCG
>RHCK01000230.1 GCA_010030605.1 Acidimicrobiia bacterium | reverse complement strand
CGCGCGGCCGTTCGACGATCTCTGGAGGTGGGTCATCGGGGAATCAGGTCCGGAATCGCCCGAACCGACCTGACCAATGACGGGGGTCCGTGGAACCCGTATCTGCGCCTCGACTGAGTCTCGACACCAACCCGTCGCGTCGTTCGCGCGCACGATGGTCGCGTCCCGAATGTGAGGTTCGCTCATGCACCGTGCCATCTCGCTGGACTTTTGCGAAAAACCGTCTTGCGCAACAGGGCCTTCGTGAGTGAGAATGACAGTCATGTAGTTACACGGGTGTCTCGAGCCCTGCACGGTTGCGGACTCGGACATCCCAGACGGCCTCCGGGCCGGGACGGCGAGGCAGCCCCATGGACGAGATGACGAACGACGCGAACTGGCAGGACCAGGCCAACTGCTTGGGGGTCGACCCCGATCTGTTCTTCCCCGAGCGTGGTGCGTCCACCCGCGAGGCCAAGGAAGTGTGTCGCGGTTGCGTGGTGCGCATGGATTGCCTCGAGTACGCGCTCGTGAACGGCGAGAAGTTCGGAATCTGGGGTGGTCTCTCCGAGCGTGAGCGTCGTCGTTTGCGTCGTCAGCGTGCACAGGCCACGCGCCGCACCGTCACCGCCTGATCACCGGCGTTTCGCCATCCGGTTTTCGATCGTTCGATCCTCGGATAGGTCGAGCCACGTCCATTCGTGACGCGGAATCTCTCTCAGCACGCGCTCGCTCACGAGTCCGACCAGTTCGTTGTGACCGATGCGCGTACCGACTTCGCGACACACGTCTTCCACTGCTCGCACCGCATCGTGAGGGCCGATGCTGAACGGCGCCACGAGGTTCATGCTCACTTGCACACGGTCGCCCACCTGCAATCCGAGTGAACGAATGCCGGGCTGTCGCACGCGACTCGCAATGTCGCGCGCGACGCGAATGTCGGTGCCTCGCTCCAACCAACAGTTGTAGGCCACCAGTTGCTCGCGCGCTCCGACACACACCGCACCCGCCGTTGGGTGCGGGTGGTGGCTTCCGAAATCGGGTCGATACGACGTCCACGCATGCCGTCGGATGTCGGGCAACGTGCGTCCGGGACCGTACAAGAAACTCGGAACCGCGAGATCGTCGGCGAGCCATCGTGCGAAGTCGTCACGAGCCGCGATCGCGTCCTCCATCGACGACGACTCCAAGGGAACGAAAGGAACGACGTCGACGACTCCGAGTCGTGGATGAGCACCGTCATGCCGATTCAGGTCGAGTCGTTCGACGGCGAGGCGCACGAGTGAACGCACGGCCTCGGTTCCGAACAGGGTGTAGACGCTGCGGTTGTGATCACGATCGGAATGTCGGTCGAGCAACGCGTCGCCGCACGCTTCATCGAACACGTTCAGCAATCGTCGGTCGCTGCCCTCGCTGATGTTCACCACGCACTCCAGCACGAATTCACTCTGACACACCGAGTGGTAGGTTCTCCTCATGTCCGACCAAGGGGGCGTCGCGGATGAAACTCGATCATCCGGTTCCGTTCGGTAACGAGTGGCGAGCGAACTGGATCTGGCATGGTCGACCGAAGTTGACCATGCGAACCTCCACCCGTACGGCACTGGTCGATCCTCGCGATCGCATCGTTCTTTTCCGTCGAACGATCGAACTTCGTGATGTTCCCGCATCCGCGCCGGCGCGCATCTGGGTCGACGGGCGGTACATCTTGTACGTCAACGGCCACGAAGTCGCTCGAGGGCCGGTGCGCAACGAACCTCGTAGCGCGCGCTACGACTTCGTCGACATCGCATCGTCCTTACGAGCAGGCCAAAACACCTTGGCGATCGTCGCCCGCCATTTCGGCGAATCCACGTCATGGTGGGTTCCCGTTCCACCCACCTACTCGTTGGGCGCCGGATCGTTGGTGTTCGAAGCGTTGGTGGGCGATGTGTGGGTGGTGAGTGATGAGTCGTGGCGGTCGGCGCCCGGTGACGCATGGACTCCGGTGCCGGTTCCCGGCGACGTGGCTTGTCTCCCTTTGGAGTCGTTCGACGCTCGTGAACATTGCTGGGGATGGACGGACGCGGATTTCGACGACTCTCATTGGCGTTCTGCGTTCGTCATCACCCCGTTGCACACGGGTGCCGACGGGAGAAAGTCACCTCCCAGTTCTCCGTTCGGTGCGTTGAAACCACCGGTGAGGCGAACCTTTCCGGGTGGACGCGAGCATCCGGCGACGTTGCTGGCGACGACGAACGTCGTCGGCGCCGACGACCACGAGGATCCGGTGCGCCAGGTGTTGCTCGATCAGGACACCGCGCATGAGCCTGATGGTGTCGTGCAGTTGCGACGTTTCGACGTGGGGCACATCGCCGCGGGCCTCGTCACCATCCAGATCGACGGCGCTTCAGCCGGGACACGCGTTGATGTGGCGGCTTCGGAACACGTCGATGACACGGGACGTTTGGTGACCCTCGGACAACATGCGGGTTTTCGTTACGTGTGTCGCGGCACGAGCGACGTCTTCACCACCTTCGATGTGATCGGCACGCGATACCTGACGATTGCTCTGCGTGGTTCGAACGACACGGTCGACCTCGACGTGATCGACCTGCGAGTGTCCATCACCGATCGTCATCGCCCGCGCCCGGAGGGTGCGTCGTTCGAGTGTTCCGATCCGAAACTCAACACCATTCACTCGATCGGTCTGCGCACGGTCGACTTGTGCGCGCTCGATGCGTACGTCGACTGCCCGACGCGCGAACAGCGTGCGTGGACCGGGGACTCGGTGGTGCATCAGACGGTCGACTTCGTGTCGAACCCTGATTGGTCGATGCCGGTGTGGCATCCCCAATTGGCCACCCATGTTCGGCCCGATGGCATGTTGGCGATGGCCGCGGCCTCGGACTTCGCCGCCGACGATCAGATGTACCTGCCCGATTGGTCCTTGCACTGGATCCATTCGGTCTTCAACATCCATCTGTACACCGGCGATCGCGACCTGGTGGCGGAACTACTTCCGATCGCCGAGCGAGTGTTGCGCTGGTTCGAGAGTTTCCTCGGTGACGACGACCTGTTGCACGATGTCACCGGTTGGGCGCTCAGCGACTGGGCGAGCGTGTACATGAACGGTTGCTCGTCGTTGACCAACGCACTGTGGGCTCGTGGGCTCGACGAGTTCGCGACA
>RHCK01000229.1 GCA_010030605.1 Acidimicrobiia bacterium | reverse complement strand
CCGTGAGATAGATGAAAGCGGACGTGGACGTCGGTCCGAAGAAGTAGATGAACATCATGGCGGCGGTTCCGAAACAACTGAAACGCAACACCTTCCAGTCGCTCAATCGTTTGGCCACGCGCCCCACCAGCACGGCTTGGGAGAACGCGATGAAGATTCCGACCAGTGCGAAATAGTCACCCGTCTTGCCTTCGTCGAAACCGAAGTTGTTGCGCAGATACACGCCAAAGAACGTGGTGAAGAAGGTGAAGCCGGCGTTGAAGAAGAAGGTCGTGCCCAGCACCACCCGCAATCGTCCGGATCGGAATCCGGCCACCACGTTCGACACCGATTGCCCCAGCCGGATACGACCGCTTCGCATCTTCTCCCGCAGAGTCTCGGGCAACAACGTGAGGATGAGCACGCAGTTGATCGACGAGAGAATCGCGGCGAACCAGAAGGGCGTGGTGGCACCGAACCACGAAGGAGTGTCGAACAACCCGTAGAAGCTCTTGTTCGGGCCACTCAGACGTCCACCAACGTACGGACCAATGACGAAACCCAGTCCGAACGCCGCACCCAACATGCCGAAGTTCTTGGCCCGATTCTCGTTGGTGCTGATGTCGCCGATGGCCGCTTGGGCGACCGCCAAGTTGCCTCCGGTTGCTCCGTCGATCGCGCGACCGAGGAACAACAACGGGATGTTGGCCGTGCTGATGCCGATGGCGAAGATCGCGTAACCCACGGCGGTTCCGAAAATCGAGAAGGCCAGAACCGGACGGCGTCCGAGGCGGTCCGACAACTGTCCGAGAATTGGAGCGGCCAAGAAGATGAACAGCGGGAACACACCTTGCAGCCATCCGAGCATGATCAGACCGTCGGTGAACGACCACGATTCGGGAGTCACTCGAAACGACGAATTGGGGCTGATCAACAACGGATAGACCGGAATCAGGATTCCGAAGCCGAGCATGTCGAGGAACACCGTCGAAAAGATGGCCAGCATGGGATTACCTCCCGCGCTGGCGGCGACTTCGGGCTGACTCATTTCGGTCTGACTCACGGCTTGACCTGCTTTCCGGGCTCTCGCAGTCTACGAACCGCCGCTTCTCACCTCACGCTTACCTTGCCGCCCTATGTTGCGAGCATGGGAAACGCGACGCGTTGGCTCGGAGTCATGACTGCGGCGGTGTGCATCGCGTCATCGTCCTGCGCATCGACCCAGCCAGCCGACAGCGCCGATGATTCGAATCAGTTTTCTCTTTCCAGTCCGGCATTCTCGAACGGGGGCGATCTGCCAGCGATATACACGTGCGATGGTGACTCGACATCCCCTCCGCTTCAATGGTCCGGCGAACCCCTCGGCACGGTCGGATTCGCCATCCTGATGGACCATCAGCCCGGACCGGGCGACTGGCATTGGTACTGGACCGAATGGGGAATCGGTCCCGACGTCCATTCGGTCGCGCCGGGAGCCACTGTCGACGGAGTTTTCGGCACGAACAGTGTGAACACCGACCTGGCGTACGCCCCACCATGTTCGAAGGGTCCGGGAACGAAGTCCTACACAATCACTGTCTTCGCCCTCTCGGCCCAGCCCGAACTACCCGATCCACGGCAAGTGGACCGAGACACACTTCTGTCGGCCCTCGACGCCATCACCTTGGCCACCGACACACTCACCATCACCTACTCACGAGGTTGAACATCATGTGCGACTCTCCGAACCACAGTCATGCAAAGCCGGGTATCGGCAGACACGGCGAGCATCATCACGAACACGGCGCCCTCATGGTGCCCTCCATGCTCGTCTCCCGCCGGGCCGTTTTCCGGTTGGGAGGAGTCGGGCTTGGTGCGGCACTACTCGGGGCGTGCACAAAGTCGGCGGGCAATTCACCCGGATCGTCGTCCGTCGACTCGAACCCGCCCGCAACCGCCACCACATCCTCTGCCGCACCAGCAACCAGCACGGCGCCACTTCTCGAAGGTTTCGATATGTTCGCCGACACCGTGGGTATCAGTAACGACGGCACGTGGTGGCTCGTCGAGAGCAACGGCATGCCGTCGCACAACATGATGGTGGGTATCACCAGTTGGCAGCAGCAGGTGCCCACACCACAGATGTACACCGGTGACAATTCATGGCGCATTCCCATGAATCCAGTGATCGCCGATGTGCCCGTCTCGGCCAAAACGCAGCTATACCGCGGGGCAATCGCTCTGGCTGCGAACGGTGTGCCGATTTTCAACGCACTCAACAATCGCGGTGACGACGCTTATCTTTATGGCGAACTCGACCAGTGGGGTGGTCACGCCGGACGGGCGGACGACTACCACTACCACATCGCCCCACTCCACCTGCAGGACACCGTGGGAGCGAACCGTCCGATCGCGTACGCGCTCGACGGCTACCCCATCTACGGAGAGACCGAGCCCGACGGCTCAGCCGTGGGTGCGCTCGATGAATTCAACGGGCACACCATGCCCGACGGTGCGTACCACTATCACGGCACGCGCACGTACCCCTATATCAACGGTGGCCTACGTGGCGTGGTGAACGTCGTCGGTGACCAGATCGATCCGCAGCCCGTCACGAAGCCGTTCCGAGACGCCCTGCAACCGTTGGCCGGGGCGACCATCGTGTCGTTCGACTCACCAGCCAGCGGCTCGTATCGGCTCGGCTACTCCATAAAAGGCTCCACTGGCGAGGTGGCCTATGTGGTCTCCGACAACCAGGTGACCTTCACCTTCACCGACGTGACCGGCTCCGTCACCACCGAGACCTATGCGAGGCGGACGTGAGAGCCGTCGCGAAAGTACGTTTTCTCGCTGTCGCCGGGATGGCACTGCTCGCATCGTGCGGGTCCAGTTCCTCGGTGACTACTGACTCGGCGAACAGCGGACCATCGACCACGTGGCCCTCGACGACGAGTTCGACTTCTCCGGTCACCGGTTCGACGACGGACAACTCCGACACGAAACGGTCACACAAGTTCACCGCCGAAGTGTGGGCCGATAACTGGTTCTCGCTCTACGTCAACGGCCAGATGGTCGCAGAGGACTCGATCCCGATCACCACTGAGCGATCCTTCAACGCCGAAACCATCTCCTTCGACGCCGCGTATCCGCTGAACGTCGCCATCATCTCGAAGGACTACATCGAAAACGAGACCGGGCTCGAGTACATCGGCCT
>RHCK01000228.1 GCA_010030605.1 Acidimicrobiia bacterium | reverse complement strand
ATTCGCTACGACTCGTGGACCCGCATCCCGATTCTCGTCGACTGGAACCTCGGTAATTTTTCCGTTCTGCGCGACCCCGACGGTGGATTCCGACTCCATTCACGATGGGACTACGACTGGTTTCGTGTCGAGTCCCGAATGCTCGACTTCTACTTTCTTTCGCGGGTCTCTTCGGCCACCGGTGATCGCACGCATTGGACGTACTCACCGCACACCCTCACCGAGCCGTCCTTCGTCGAGTTCTTGCGCGCGTACCACGAGGTCAACCCCGTGACCGAAGAAGAGATCCGGTTCCTCCCGGTGGCGTTCTCCTTCTTCATCCTGAACTACGTGGTCCGCGAGGGCGCCCGATTCTTCCGTCCGGATCTGTGCTCCAAGTTCCGCAACGACGCCGCGCGGGTGTACCTACCGGCACTCGAACGTCTCGACCTGACACCCCTGCTGCAGGTGCTTCGATGAAACGAACCATCGTCGGGTCGTGCAACGTTCGGGGTTGTTCCCCCGTCTCGATTCGGGATTCAATGGGCGCATGACGACCGGCTCGCACTCCTACGACGTGGTGGTCATTGGAAGCAGCAATCTGGATCTCGTCGCCAACGTCGAACGACTGCCCGGCCCCGGTGAAACGGTCCTCGGAAGTTCCTACGCCGAACATGCCGGGGGCAAGGGACTCAACCAAGCCGTGGCCGCCGCACGCGCGGGTGCCGACACCGCGTTCATCACCTGCCTTGGTCGCGATCACGCCGGCGACACGCTGCACAGCCTGATGCTGGCCGAGGGCATCGCGGCGTACACCACCGACGTCGACGGCCCCACCGGTCGGGCGTTGATCAGCGTCGATGCGTCGGCCGAGAATTCCATCGTCGTCGTGCCGGGGGCGAACGCACATCTCGGAATCGGAATCGTCGACGCCCATCGAGATGTCATCTCGAGAGCGCGCGTGGTTCTTTGCCAACTCGAGATTCCAGTGTCGGGTGTCGAGGCGGCCTTCGCCATCGCCAAGGCCGGAGGCGCCACCACGATCCTCAACCCCGCTCCGGCGGCCGAACTCACGCGTTCACTGCTGCAACTGTGCGATGTCATCACACCCAATCAGCACGAGTTGGCGTTGTTGGGAGGAACCTCGGCGTTGCTCGCGGCCGGAGTCTCCACGGTGCTCGTCACCCTCGGCGCGCGAGGTATGCGCATCGTGTCGAATTCGGGCGAGATCGATGTTCCCCCGTTCGCGGTGAGAGCCATCGACACCACCGGCGCGGGAGACGCCGCCTGCGGGGCTTTGGCCACCGCGCTCAGTCATGGCCTGGACATCGGTTTGGCCGCTCGTCGCGCCGCGGCCGCCGGGGCCCTCGCGGCCACCAAACATGGCGCTGTTCCATCGTTGCCGAGCAAAGCCGACATCGATTCCTTCGCCGGCCAGTGATGCGGTGTTCGTGACGCGGTGTTCGTGACGCGTCAGTCGTGACGTTTCAGGCAAAGTGTTGCCCAGCCATCGATCACCACGCGTTCGATCAACTCGAACTCGACGAAGTGCGACAGCACATGGTCGTATCGACCGTCGAGAACGCCGCTCAGAATCAAACGGCCCCCGTCACCAACCGTCCTCGAGATCTCGGCGGACAGGTCGATCAGCACCGGCGCCAGGATGTTGGCCACCACCACGTCGAACGCGTCATCGACGCTCGACAGCGACTCGGTCGACACGGACCAATTCGCCTCGACTCCGTTCGCTCGGGCGTTCTCCATGGACACTCGCACCGACGCCGGGTTGATGTCGATGCCGTGCGCGGTCGAGGACCCCATCTTCAATGCGGCGATGCCGAGAATTCCGCTCCCACACCCGACATCGAGCACCGAGACATCCGCGAGCGGGATCTTCTCCATCATGCACAAGCAGCCGCGGGTCGTCGGATGATCACCCATACCGAACGTGCTCCCCGGCTCGATCACGAGTTTCGTTCGACCAGTGGCGACTCCGAGTCCGTCGAGAGTCCGCCACGCGGGGATCACCGTGAACCTCTCCCCCACGTCGAATGCCTCGACATGGTCCCTCCACGCGTCCACGAGTCGGTCGTCGACTTCCTCGAATTCCCACGTCACGCCATCGGGAAGTTCCGTCAACGCATCTTCGGCATCGACTCGATTCTCTCCGAGCGACGTGCGCAACCGAACTATCCCGGCCGCATCCACGATCTCCTCGATGGCCACCACACCAAGGCCCCACAACACGTCGGACACCCACTCGATGTCGCAATCGTTCGGTGACACGACCACGGTCAGGGCCATGAACGGCTCCCGCTTTTCGTCCCGCGTCTCAATCGATGCGCCGGAGCTTCTCGCGATAAATGCGAGCGCGATTCACATAGGAATCGGCACCCAACTTGATCTCGGCCGGACGGGCCTTGTCGAGCTTGATCACCGCGGGCGCTCCGACGGCCAGAGCCCCCGACGGCACCTCGGTACCGTTCAGGAGAACCGAGTTCGCCCCCACGACGGCACCCGATCGAACGATGACTTTGTGCATGACGATCGAGCCGTTACCGACCAACGATCCGTTCTCGATCGTGCAACCCTCGAGGTGCACCATGTGGCCGATCACGCAATCGTCTCCGACGATGGTCGGAAAGATGTAGGTGGTGTGCAGCACGCAGCCATCCTGAATGCTGGTGCGCTCGCCGATGTTGATCTCACCGTCGTCGCCACGCAACACGGCACACGGCCACACGGAACTTCCGGCACCGATGTTCACCGACCCGATGATGACCGCGTCGGGATGCACGTAGGCATCGGGATGAATCGACGGGACCCGGTCCCCCAAGGCGTAGATCGGCACACGCACACCGTAGTGGAGTCCCCTGATTCAGGGCGCGAATCGCCCGATAGTGTGCCCAACCATGCCCCGCCGCATCGACATCGAGTTGACCAGTTCGCGCCCCGACGGAACCTGGACCTGGCGCGCCGCTGGTGCCCGTGAACCCAAGGGAGTTCTCGATGGATCCATCTTGCCGAGCGGTGCCAAGACCGGTGACGTCATCAAGGTCGAAGCCGAAGCCGACATCGATGGCATGACCATCGTCGGCGTCGTGCAGGGTCGCGTGAAGGTGTCCAAGGTCGAGACCATCGCGCTCATTGGCCAGGACAAGCCCTTCGAGCCGGTCACCCAACAACTCGCTCGCAAAGGACGTGGCGATCGCGGCGATCGCGGAGATCGTG
>RHCK01000227.1 GCA_010030605.1 Acidimicrobiia bacterium | reverse complement strand
GCGGCAAGCTGTACAACTTCATCCCGTACAAGGTCACGCCCGGTGACGAGCGCATCGACATGGACCAAGTGCGCGACCTCGCGTTGAAGCACCGTCCGCGCATGATCGTGGCCGGCACCACCAGCTACCCGCGTCGCATCGACCCGGCTCCGTTCCGCGCCATCGCCGACGAAGTGGGCGCCTACTTCTTGTACGACGCCGCGCACTTGGCCGGTCTCATCGCCGGTGGCGCCTATCCGAATCCGGTTCACCACGCTGACGTGGTCACGTTCACCACGCACAAGACCTTGCGCGGTCCGCGCGGTGGTTGCATCCTGTCGAAGGCCGAACATGCGGCCGCCATCGACAAGGCGGTGTTCCCCGGTTGGCAGGGTGGACCGTTGGAACACGTCATCGCCGGCAAGGCCGTGGCGTTCCGCGAAGCGGCCTCGGACGCGTTCAAGGCCTACGCCCATCAGGTGGTGACCAACGCGTCGGCGCTGGCCAACGCCTTGGCGCGCAACGGATTCCGTCTGGTGTCCGGCGGAACCGACTGTCACCTGATGGTGGTCGATCTGCGTCCGTTCGACGCCGAACTCACCGGCAAAGAAGCCCAGGCGGTGCTCGATCTGGCGGGAATCACGCTGAACAAGAACACCATCCCCGATGATCCGCGCAGCCCCTTCGTCACATCGGGCGTGCGTATCGGCACCCCGTCGGTCACGACGCAGGGCATGAAGGAACCGCAGATGGACACCATCGCCGACCTCATCGCCCGGGCGTTGCGCGATCGCGCCGACGCGTCCAAGGTGGCCGCCGTGAAGGCCGAAGTGGCCGCGTTGTGCGCCGCTTTTCCGGCCTATCCGTCCGTCTGAACCGATTCGAAAGCGGTCGTAATAGTCTCGGGGCGTGCCCGATACCGCCGGTTACCTCTTCATCGGTGCTGTCGCCGCCATCGTCACCTTCCTCACCACACCCATCGTCACGCGCGTCGCGCATCGCATCGGTTGGGTGGTGCAACCCGATGAACGTCGCGTGCACAAGGTGCCCACTCCCGACGTCGGTGGCATCGCCATGTTCGTCGGTTTCGTGGTGGCACTCGGCTTGGCGTGGCGCATGGGTCGGTTCGCACCGGTGTTCGACAACAACTCCGAACCCTTGGGTGTGTTGTTGGCGGCGGTGGTCATCTTCGGCACCGGTTTGGTGGACGACATCCGCGAGATTTCGAGCCCGGCCAAGGTGACCGGCACCGTCATCGCCGGTCTGGTGTTGGTGTGGTTCGGCGCGACGATGTTCTACTTCCGCATCCCGTTCCTCGACGTGTTCGTGTTGTCGAACGATTGGGTGCCGATCATCACCATCTTGTGGTTGATGGGCATGAGCCAAGCGGTGAATCTCATCGACGGTCTCGACGGTTTGGCCGCCGGCATCGTGGCCATCGCGGCCGCCGCGTTCTTCTTGTACAGCCGGCGACTCGACGATTTGGGCGCGTTGGTGCAACCGAACGTGGGTCCGTTGATCGCCATCATCGCCTTGGGTGTGTGCGTTGGTTTCCTGCCACACAACTTCAATCCGGCCCGCATATTCATGGGCGACAGCGGAGCTCTGTTCTTGGGATTGTTGATGGCGGTGTCGACGAGCGTCGTCGGTGGCCGCGCCGATCCGGACAGTCAGACCTACACGCCGGGCCAGACGTACTTCTTCCTCGCGCCGTTGTTCATCCCACTGTTCATTCTCGGCGTGCCCATCCTCGACACGTTGTTCGCCATCATCCGACGCGCCGCCAAGCGCCAAGGCGTGGCGACTGCCGACAAAGGGCACCTGCATCACCGTCTCATGAACCTCGGTCACGGTCAGCGGCGCAGCGTGCTGATCTTGTGGTTGTGGACCGCCATCTTGTCGGGCTTCGTTCTGTACCCGATCTTCACCAAGGCCCGCACCGCGCTGATCCCCATCGGCACCGCGGCCATCGCCCTCAGCCTGTACACGGTGTTGCACCCCGAGGTTCGACGTCAGCGCAAGGACGCCAAATCCGGGGACTCCGAGGTGACCGACGACCTGCCCGGCGAGGACACCATCGAATTGCCTCGCCCCCCGACCGCTGGGTAGATTGTGCAAACTTTCACGAGCGGTCGACCCCGGTCCGCGTCCTGAACCCCCTCACCGTCGATGACCGAGTCCGCCGCTTCCGCCAAAACCCGCCGTCCGACGGCGTTTGCCCAGCGTATGACCACAATGTTGGGTCGACCGAACGGCGGAAACAGCGTCGACCAGGGTCTGGGTCAGGGCATGGAAATGGCCCTCACCGTGGCCGTGTTCTTGGGTTTGGGCTGGCTACTGGACCTGGCGTTCGACACTCGTCCGATCTTCATGATCGCCCTGGTGGTGTTCTCGGTGGTGGGCCAGTTCGTGAAGATGTGGTTCGTCTACGACGCCCGCATGAAGACCCTCGAAGCCGAGCGACGTCGCGGAACGACCGCTCACCAGCAGGAATCGCCCACGGACGGACCGAACCGGTGACCATGACCGACTCCCCGTCACCCATCACCACCCGCCTCGAGGGTGAGGCCCCCGAGATTCAGGTGTCCTTCGACATCTTGAAGCGCGGCGCCTACGCCGCCCCCGTGATCGTGGCGGTGTGTGCGGTCTTCGCCGGACTCGACGGTGTGTTTTCGGCCCTCTACGGCATGGCGTTGGTTCTGGTGAACTTCTTCTGTGCCGCCGGATTGGTGGCGGTCACCGCGCGCATCAGTTTGGGTCTCATGATGGGTGCGGTGCTCTTCGGATACATCGCCCGCTTGGGACTGATCTTCCTCGCTGTGATTCTTGTCCGGGACGCGTCCTGGATTTCACTCACGGCCCTCGGATTGACCATTATTGTCACTCATCTGGGACTCCTCGTGTGGGAGATGCGCTACGTGGCGGCATCACTCACATATCCGGGGTTGAAACCCCGTCGTAAGTAAAGCCCCCGCCAACTCTTCAGCCTGCCCACCAACGCCTGCACAAAGGACCAAACGAACGTGATCGCACTCGAGTTCCCGCCGATCAATGAGATCCTCCGTTGGAAGGATCTCTTCCCGTCGTTCAACAAGATCGCCCTCATCGCCGTCGCCGCGGCCTTGATCGGTTCGATCATCTTCTTGCTCGCGGGCAACAAGGATCCGATGAAGGCTCCCAAGGGCGTGCGCAACCTCGCCGAGACCTTGGTCGAGTTCATCGAGAACGGCAT
>RHCK01000226.1 GCA_010030605.1 Acidimicrobiia bacterium | reverse complement strand
TGTGGGGGCCGCCGTGGTTGGGGGCACGGTGATCGTCTGAGCCTGAATGATCTCGACCGTTGTGGTCACCCCAGCGATCGGGTCGATCGCCATCGAGTCAGCAGGCTGAGTGTCGGTGGCGGCATCGAACTCGACGATGGCCGCCGCACCGCCGGTGTCCTGCACGGTCACGGGGTTGCGGTCCCCCCGCGACGCCCACACGACGGGGGCCACCAGAGCGCCGACCAAAACCATCAGTCCAAGTCGGCGACCGAGAAGGTTGCGGGCAGGAGCAAGCCCCGACGGGCCTCGGCGAGGCCCCCGGTGCTGTCCGCCACGACCAGAGGGAAACTGGTTCGGCCACGAGGAACTGTTGTAGGTACTCATGTCGAATCACATCGCCGTCGTTTCGGGTGACGGCGCCCGTCCAGTGTGGTCGCACGCAGGGTGTATCGCAACAGCACCGTCAACCCTCAACCTGGTGTTGAGCCCCGTTGTCCACAGACGTGTTGGGACGAAACACCAGTTCAGGGAAAGATGGTCGCGCTATCCACAGATTCTCGAGGAATCGCAATTCGTGGAACCCTCAACCAACAATTGCGCTCTCGTCATTGGGATCGCGTAGCGGTCAGAAATGGGTACTGATCGTCCCAAGCGGATTGGGACCGTCACGCTTGGGGAAATGAGCACCCAAGAATGACCGCTGCCCGATCCCAAGGATGGGACGGCGGGGGAAATAACTACTGGCGGAGAGGGTGGGATTTGAACCCACGGACCGCTTTTAGGCGGTCAACGTCTTAGCAGGACGTCCCGTTCAACCGTGCTCCGGCACCTCTCCAGTGAGAGGGCGAGTGTACAGGCACTCGCCTTACTGCGCTCCGTTGACCACGGCCCCCTCGTGACGCTGCAACAGCTCCACCGAATACCCATCGGGGTCGAGGATGAACGCCACCGTCACCGGCCAACGATCCAGTCGCGCCGGCGCCATGGTCGAGGTGAATCCGGCCGCCACCGCACGGTCGTGCACGTCCTGGCAATCGTCCACGTTCATGTAGATCTTCCACAACGCCGTGCCATGTTCGATCGCTCCGCTGCGTTCCAGGTGCTGGGCCAACTGCAGGCGTCCGCCGCCCACATCGGCGGCCAACACGATCTCATCCACCCCCGGGATCTGGGTTCGCGACTGGACTTTCAACCCGATGATCTCGGTGTAGAACCACTCGGAACGCTTGATATCGGTGACATTGATGCAGTACTGACCCACCGTCGTGGCCATGACTCCCCCGTTTCGTTGTAACTGACTTTCCCCATTGATTTTCGTGCCGACTATCTGGCGGAACGGGAGGGATTCGAACCCCCGGGCCTTGTGAGCCGGCCGCTTTCAAGGCGGCTGCATTTGTCCGCTCTGCCACCGTTCCGTCCCCGAGGCTAGCGAGCCCAGCCCGTCGGACTTCAGGTGGCGATGCGCACCCCGAAGAGTCGCTCGAACTCGGCGTAGTACTCGGCATCGCTTTCGATCGCGCCCAGACGCACCCAGTCGGCGTCGCTCACCAGCGGACGGTTCGTCAACAACTCGGGGCCACCCCACGACACCGGATAACGCAGTCGCGGTTCGCTGGTGCGAATGGCATCCAACACCACGGCGCCCACCTCGAACGGATCAGTGGCCTGCGCCATGCCCGCCGCGTAGAACTGGAACATTCGGCGATACGGCGCGTCGTACGCACCACTGGAATTCGGTGCGTCGATGTTCTTGGCGAAGATGGCCGACTTCGTGATGCCCGGTTCCACCATCGCCACGCGAATGCCGAACGGCGCCACCTCTTGCGCCAATCCTTCCGACATCGCTTCCAACGCCCACTTCGACGCCACGTACGGCGCTTGAGCCAAGGCGGCGAAGCGACCCACCACCGACGAAATGTTGATGATCGTTCCCGAGCCACGTTCGCGCATGTGCGGCAACACGGCCTGCACGCAACGCACCACGCCGTAGAGGTTCACGTTCATCACGTCGTGATACAGCGACGGCGGACATTCCTCCACCACCGCGTTGCCACCCACGCCCGCGTTGTTCACCAACACATCGATGCGGCCGGCGCGTTCGAACACCTCGGCCAATCCCCGAGCGGTGCTGGCGTCATCGGCCACATCCATCTCGACCCACTGCAATTCCACGCCCGCCTCGGCGGCCATCGAGTTGGCTTTCTTCGCCTTCTCCAGCCCACGGGCGGTGCCGAACACGGTGTAGCCGTTGCGGGCCAAATGAATTGCGGTGGCTCGACCGATACCCGAGTTGGCTCCGGTCACCACCGCGACTTCGCTGTTGTCTGCCATGTACGCACACTAGATGCGCGGTGCGGTCGTGCTCAGCGGATGCTGTCGCGGAGCCGTTCCACCCAGTCGTCGGCTTGTTGCCAACGGGCATCGGCGTGTTCGCGCGCGGAGTGGGCATGCTCGCCAGCGGCCGGATAGGAACCGAGGAACTTCACCCCACCTTGCTTGGCGTGCAAAGCCCGTAACGCATCGGCCACCAACTCGTCGGCGATGTGCCCGTCGAGGTACATCACGAAGCAGTAGTCGCCCAAGCCACCGTCCTTGGTGGGACGCGACAACAAGTTGGTGATGTTCACGCGACGAGCGGCGAACTCTTGAAGGATGGAAATGAGACTGCCCGGTTCGTCGGCGCGTTGGTACACCACGATGCCCGTGACGTCGTGACCCGTCGGAGTGGGAACACCCTCGCGACCAACAACGACGAAACGCGTCTGATTACCGCTGTGATCCTGAATGTTGGACGCCAAGACCTCTAATCCGTAGAGCGACGCGGCGTTACACGGAGCGATTGCAGCGGCACCGATCATCTTCTCGCTCGACACGGTGCGAGCCGCATCGGCGGTGCTGTTGGCGGCGCGCACTTCGGCATCGGGAAGGTTCTCGCGCAGATACCGATGGCACTGTGCTGCCGCCACCGGTATGGACAACACGGTGGTGACGTCGGACAACTTCGTTCCGGGCAGCGCCAACAAGCAATGCTCGATGTTCAACACGATCTCGCGCTGAATCAACAGTTCGTAATCGAAGGACAACGCGTCCTGAGTGAAATTGACGGTTCCCTCGATGGAGTTCTCGATGGGCACCACTCCGTAATCGGCTTCTCCCGACGCCACGGCATCCAACACATCGGGCACGGTGCGGTACGCCAACAATTCGCCGGCACCCAAATCGGCCTGCGACCGCACGGCTTGCTCGGTGAA
>RHCK01000225.1 GCA_010030605.1 Acidimicrobiia bacterium | reverse complement strand
CGGAACGCTTCGCTTGAGCGGATCCGACGAGCGGCTCGCCGATACAAGTGCGATGAGCGTGGCTTCGGGAGCGACATTCGATGTGAACTCCTTGTCAGAGACGATCGGTTCGCTGACTGGTGCCGGATCGGTCACGCTTGGTGCGTCAGGTGCGTGTGCCAAGACCTTCACCGTCGGCGACTCATCGAGCACGACGTTCTCTGGTGTCATGAGCGGGGCGTCAAACTTCACCAAGGTCGGCTCGGGCACGTTGACGTTGAGCAACGCCAACACGTTCACGTGCCTCACGACCGTATCGGTGGGCGTGCTCGCAATTTCGAACAACACCGCACTGGGTGACGATGGATCGACGCGGGCGAGCACGACCGTCGCGTCGGGCGCTGCCGTGACGATGTCGGGCGGACTCACGGGCGTCACCGAGCCGTTCACCTTGTCGGGTTCGGGAATCTCACTCGGTGGCGCACTCGTCAACACGTCGGGCACGAACACCGTTACGGGGCTCATCACTCTCGGTGCAGACGCAGAGATCCAGAGCACAACAGGTGCGCTCACGCTGAACGTGGCAAGTGGGAACGCGATCGAAGGCACCAACAAGAACCTCACGCTTGATGCGACAGGAACAATCACGGTGTCTGATCCGATTGGTATTGGATCTGGAACCTTGACGAAACAAGGGGCATCGACCGCCACGTTGTCGTCAGGGAGCGACTTCACGGGTTCGACGACGATCACCGCCGGCACCTTGTCGATCGGCGCCGACTCCGCACTCGGCACCGCGCCCGGATCCGCTACGCCCGGACATCTCACGTTGAACGGTGGAACATTGTCGACGACGGCCACGTTCACGCTCAATGCGAATCGCGGCATTGCGCTCGGCGCAAGCGACGGAACCATGAGCGTGGCCAGCGGTACGACCCTGACATACGGCGGTGTTGTCGCCGGAAGCGTCGGTTCTGATCTCACGAAAGCTGCGGCAGGCACGTTCACACTGACGGGAGCGAACACCTATGCGGGCACGACGACTATTTCGGGTGGGTCTGTGGTCATCGGATCTGGCGGAAGTCTCGGTGCGGGTTCATACGCGGGAACCATCTCGGTCGCCAGTGGAAGCACGCTGACCTACAGCTCGAGCACGGGACAAACCCTCTCAGGAATCATTTCCGGTGCGGGCTCGATCGTCAAGGACACTTCGACAAGCACGCTCACACTTTCTGCGAGCAACTCCTACACAGGATCGACGACGGTTTCGGCAGGTGCGATCGTGGCAACGACGAACACATCGCTTGGAGCCACGTCGGGCACCACGACGGTGAATGACGGTGGAGCGATCCACTTGAGCGGCATCGGCCTGTCGATTGCCGAGCCACTGTCGATCACAGGTTCGGGTGTCAGTTCTTCGGGTGCGGTCCGCAACTTGTCGACCGCTGGTAATGACACCAACACCTTGTCGGGAGCAATCACGCTCGCTGCAGCGAGCGAGGTCCAGTCGGACGATGGAACACTCACTATCGACGTGTCGTCGGGCAACGCAATTGCGGGAACGTTCGCGTTGACCTTCGACGGAAGCGGCAACGTCACCGTGGCCGACCCGATCGCGACGAGCACCGGCACGTTGACCAAGTCCGGTTCGGGAACCTTGACCTTGTCGGCGGTCAACACATACTCGGGGAACACGACGATTTCGGCTGGGAACATGACGATCTCGGGTTCTGGTTCGTTGGATTCTGGAACCTATGCCGGTCAAATCTCGATCGCCTCCGGCAGCGTCTTTACCTACTCGTCATCCGCCACTCAGACGCTCAGCGGCAAGCTCACGGGAGCGGGCGCTGTCACAAAGGACACCTCGAATTCGAGCACGCTGACGTTGTCCAGTTCGACGAGCGACTACACCGGAGCGACGACGATTTCGAACGGCACCGTCGTGGTCAAGACGAGTAGTGCACTCGGTGGTTATGGGTCGGGTGAGGGAACGACGATTGCATCTGGTGCTGCCCTGAACCTTGACGGAGCGTCGGGTGACTTGTCAATCGCTGAGCCATTCACGGTGTCCGGTACTGGATCATCTTCAACGGGCGCGATTCGCAGTTTGTCGACGGTGGGAACGGACGTTCACACCCTGTCTGGTGCGATCACCCTCGGAGCGAGTTCTGAGTTCCAGGTCGATGCAGGTTCGATCACCCTCTCGGCGACGACGGCAGTCACGACCGCAACGAGCAAGAACCTGACGGTGGACGGTGCCGGCGATGTCACGATCTCGGGCAAGATCACGGGCGACGGTGCGCTCACGTCGACGTTGACGGGTGTGCTCACCTTGTCGGCGGCCAATGACTACACGGGTGCAACGTCGATCTCGAGTGGAACCGCCGTGGCGAGCAATTCGGCATCGTTCGGGGCCAGCACGACGGGAACGACGGTCAGTGCGAATGCGGCAGTGAACCTGTCCGGAACCGGGCTTTCGATTCCGGAGCCGTTCACCGTGTCGGGTACGGGTAGTTCCTCGACGGGCGCTATTCGCAACGTCGCGACGGCAGGGGCAGACACGAACTCGATCACGGGTGCGATCACCCTGGCGGCGGACTCATCGATCGGAAGTGATGACGGAACGCTGACGTTCGACGTCGCCTCTGGTTCGGCCTTCGGCGCGTCTTCGGGAACCCCGGCCATCACCTTTGTCGGTGCGGGAAACATCGTCGTTTCGGATCCGATTGCGACGCCGGTGACGACCTTGACGAAGTCCGGTGCAGGAACCCTCACGTTTGCGGGCATCAACACCTACACCAGTTCGACCACGATCTCGCAAGGAACGCTGATGTTGTCCGGTTCGGGAAGTGTGCCTGACTCATCTGCAATGTCGATTTCAAGTACGTTCGACCTGAACGACGTCTCGGACACCGTCGGATCAATCGCCGGCGCGGGTTCGGTCACACTCGGCACTGCGACGTTGACAGCAGGTGGGAACAACTCATCCACTTCCTTTACCGGTGTCATTTCAGAGACTGGCGCGCTGACCAAGTCCGGCACGGGAGACCTCGCGTTGTCGGGTACGAACACGTACTCGGGTGCGACGACGGTGTCGGCGGGAACGCTCACGATTTCTAACGCTGCGGCGCTCGGCACGACCGAAGGCGCAACGACGGTGTCAAGTGGTGCGACGCTGGCGGTGTCGGCCGTCGTGACGGTGGGCGAAAACGTCACGATTGCGGGCACGGGTGCGTCGTCTGCCGGTGCGCTGAACTTCGC
>RHCK01000224.1 GCA_010030605.1 Acidimicrobiia bacterium | reverse complement strand
GGAGTGCTTCATCGCGGCGAAATCCGGATGCCGCAGAATGGCGAGGTCGGCCGGAATGGTGGTGGCCACTCCTTCGACCACCATCTCTTCCAGCGCGCGAATGGTTCGTGCGATCGCGGTCGGGCGGTCCTTGCCCCACACGATGAGCTTGCCGACCAAGTTGTCGTAGTACTGGCTGATCTCGTCGCCACTCTCGTAACCCGAGTCGAAGCGCACACCGAAACCGTCGGAGGGAACGAGTTTGGTGATCTTGCCGGGGGAGGGAAGGAACTTGCCACCCGCGGGGTTCTCGGCGTTAATACGGATTTCGATGCCGTGTCCGTTGCGGCGCGCGGTGACCTGCTCTTGGGTCATGGGCAACGTCTCGCCACCGGCGACGCGAATCTGCCACTCGACCAGATCGATTCCGGTGATCACCTCGGACACCGGGTGCTCCACCTGCAGACGGGTGTTCATCTCGAGGAAGAAGAACTCGCCGTCCTGATAGATGAACTCGACGGTGCCAGCGTTGAAATAACCGACGGCGCGCGCGGCCTTGATGGCCGCCTCGCCCATGGCCTCCTCGATGCCGGGACCCATCTCGACGGCCGGAGCCTCTTCGACGAGCTTTTGGTGACGACGTTGCGCGGAGCAGTCGCGAGTGCTGACCCACGCGTAGTTGCCGTGTTGGTCGCCGACGATCTGCACTTCCACGTGACGGGGCCACGTGAGGTACTTCTCGACGTAGATCTCGTCGCGACCGAAGAACGCCTTGGCCTCGCGCTGGGCACTGTCCATCGCGTCTTGCACTTCCTCGGCGCTGCGCACGACCTTCATGCCGCGTCCGCCGCCACCGAAGGCCGCCTTGATGGCGATCGGGAAACCGAACTTGTTGCCGAACTCGGTGATCTCGGCGGCGGTGGTGACGAACTCGGTGGTGCCCGGCACGATGGGGCAATCGCCACGCAATGCGGCCTTGCGGCTGGACACCTTGTCGCCCATCTCGCGGATGGCGTCCGGCGGCGGTCCGATGAAGGCCACGCCCATCTGCGTGATGGCTTCGGCGAAGTCGGCGTTCTCGCTGAAGAACCCGTATCCGGGGTGCACGCCATCGGCGCCGCTCTTGCGGATGGCGTCGAGGATGGCCTCGGTGTTGAGGTAACTCTCGGCCGCGGTCTGGCCACCGAGGGCGTACGCCTCGTCGGCGAGTCGTACGTGCAGAGCGTTGCGGTCGAGTTCCGAATACACCGCGACGGTGGCGATGCCCATCTCTCGGGCGGCTCGGATCACGCGCACGGCGATCTCTCCGCGGTTGGCAATCAGGATCTTCGTCAGTGGTTTGAGGGGCACAAGTGACAATGTTGTCGGGATGGACACCCCGAATGCCACCTCAAACGACGCAAACCTTCCCGGCGAGCCATATCCGTCGCCGATTCTCGGATCGTCGGGGGTTGCCATGAGCGGTTGGAACGTGCGTTGGATGGCCTCAACGGGGAGCACCAACGACGACCTTTTGGCCGCTGGGCGTGCCGGGGCTCCGGACAAAACGGTGCTGATCGCCGACCACCAGACGGCCGGAAAGGGTCGCCTGGACCGCCGTTGGGAGACTCCGGCCGGTGAAAACCTGCTGGTCAGCCTGCTTTTTCGTGCCGTCCCAGCCGTCCCGCACGCCCTGACCCATGCTGCCGCATTGGCCACCGCGACAGCCTGTGAGCGGACCTCCGGGGTGGCACCGGACCTGAAATGGCCCAACGACCTCCTGGTGGGGGGCCGAAAGCTGGCCGGCATTTTGTCGACGGCCGGACCCCTGGGGGGTGAACAACCCCGCCCGACGTTCGTGGTGGTCGGGATCGGCCTCAACATTGGCTGGGCCCCCGAGGGAGCGGCGAGTCTGCTCGGCGAGTCGGGCCGTCGCGTATCGCGGGAAGAGGTGATGGCAGTGATGCTGAGCGAACTCGACGAGTTGTTGTCGCTGTCGCCGGAACAGCTTCACGATCGTTATCGACGGCGACTCTCGACATTGAACCGCGAGGTGCGTGTCGAACTTCCGAACTCCACGTTCGTCGAGGGTCGCGCGCTCGACGTGGAATCGGATGGACGTTTGGTGGTGCTCGATTCGTGCGGTGCGACGCATCGACTCGACGTTGGTGACATCGTGCACCTTCGTTGAGTTGTTTCTGGTCGGGGTATGACCGGCGATAGGAGTGACCAGCGAATAGTTTCGAGTCATGGCGCCGAGCGAGAACCGACCACGGCGTCGCCGTCGTCGCATCGCTCCGCGGGTGAACACCATCACGGTGGGCGTGGCCTTCATCGTGCTCACCGCGGTGGGATTGTTGGTGGCGACGAAGCAACAGGAATCGCACGTCGAGCGCGTGGGCGAGTTGAACGGCATGTTGGCCGACACCTCGGGACCATTCGTCAACTACCTGTTGGTCGGTAGCGACACGCGCGAAGGAATCGACCCCAACAGCCCCGATTTTTCGGGCATCGGTGACGTGAACGATGCCGGGGGTCAGCGCAGTGACACGTTGATGATTCTCCATGTCGACAACGAACGTGACACGGCCTCGATCATGTCGATTCCGCGCGACTTGTGGGTCGACATTCCCGGTTACGGAAAGAACCGCGTCAACACCGCTTACCAACATGGTGCCGACGTGTTGGTGAACACGGTTCAGCAGAGCCTCGGCGTTCCGTTGAATCACTACATCGAGGTGGATTTCAATTCGTTCAAATCGATCGTGTCGGCCTTGGGCGGAGTCGACCTCTGCTTCGATTTCCCGACCCGCGACTTACACGTGGGTCTGAACGTTCCACAACCCGGGTGTTACACGTTGGATCCGATTCAGTCGTTGGCGTACGCGCGCAGTCGTTACTACGAGACGTTCGAGAACGGAGAATGGGTCGTCGATGGTCGCGCCGACCTCGGTCGCATCGGACGTCAGCAAGCATTCATGCAGGCGGCCATCAACAAGGCCATTGAGCAGACAACCGCGAATCCGTTGCGCACGAGCGAACTGGTGAACGCCGCGGTGGCATCGTTGCGTGTTGATCCGGGCACGAATCTGGTGGAGACCGCCGAGTATCTGAAGCCTCTCGCCGGCAACGGCGTGATCCGTTATTCGCTTCCGGTGATGCCCGAGTCGATCGACGGTAAGGACGTCCTCGTCTTGGGCGCCGAAGCACCGAACTACCTCGGATATTTCGCCGGCGTGGTGGGGCCACCCGCCCAATGAGAACGGGAAAACTGGCAGAATG
>RHCK01000223.1 GCA_010030605.1 Acidimicrobiia bacterium | reverse complement strand
GAAAGTACGAATTCCGAACGCCGTGCCCTATCTGTTCACGGCCCTCAAGATCGCGGCTCCGGCGTCGGTGATCACCGCGTTCGTGAGCGAGTACTTCGGTGGTTCGCAGAACGGTTTAGGAAGCCGAATCGCGAGCAACATCGCCAATTCGAAGAATGCCGTGGCGTGGGCGTACGTGCTGGGTGCATGTTTGCTCGGGCTGGTGTTCTATGTGATCTCCAGCGTGCTGGAGGGCGTGGCCACACCCGGTGGCAACGCCAAACGTTCCCGTGAAGGCCGATGATCTACACTGGGAACATGAATCCGCGGGCACAGGCCCAAGGGGAGGAGAAAACAATGAGAAGGAACAAGGGTTGGAAGCTGGCAGCGGGCGTCGTCGCTCTCTCGCTGGCCGCCGTGGCCTGCGGTGGTGACGATGGTGGCTCTTCGGATGCCCCGAGCACCGAAGCCCCCGCGACCGAGTGCGCCGAGACCACGCCGGTCAAGTTGCAGTTGCAGTGGTTCATCCAGGCTCAGTTCGCCGGCTACTTCGCCGCGATCGATCAGGGTTACTACGCGGCTCAGTGTCTCGACGTGACCATCGTCGAGGGCGGCGTCGACATCGTCCCGCAGCAGCAGCTCGCGGACGGCGCGGTCGACTTCGCGCTCTCGTGGGTGCCCAAGGCACTGGCCAGCCGTGAGGCGGGCGCCGACATCGTGAACATCGCGCAGGTCTTCCAGCGCTCGGGCACGTTGCAGGTGTCGTTCAAGGACGCCGGCATCACGTCGCCGGCCGACTTCAAGGGCAAGAAGATCGGTAACTGGGGCTACGGCAACGAGTTCGAAATCTTCGCCGCGCTCACCAAGGCTGGTCTCGATCCGGCCGCCGACGTCGAGTTGGTTCAGCAGCAGTTCGATATGGCCGCGCTTCTCGCCGGTGACATCGATGCCGCCGAGGCCATGACCTACAACGAGTACGCACAGGTGCTCGAGGCCGTGAACCCGGACACCGGCAAGCTGTACACCGCCGATGACTTCAACGTCGTCAGCTACGAAGACGAGGGCGTCGGCATGTTGCAGGACGCCATCTGGGCGTCGGGTGCTCGCTTGGCCGATGAGGCCTACCGCGCCACCGCCGTGAAGTTCGTGGCCGCCTCGCTCCAGGGTTGGGCGTACTGCCGCGACAACGCTCAGTCGTGCGCCGACATCGTCGTGTCGAAGGGCTCGAAGCTCGGTGCGTCGCACCAGTTGTGGCAGATGAACGAAGTCAACAAGCTCATCTGGCCCGCCGCTGGTGGCGCCGGCATGATCGACTCGGCCGCCTGGGACCGCACCGCCAAGTTGGCACAGGAGACCAAGAACCTCGAAGGTTCGACCGTCCTCACCGCGGCACCCGATGCCGAGGCCTACACCAACGACATCGTCACCGAGGCTCTCGCATTGCTCGAGGGCTTGGGAGTCGACACCAAGGGTGAGGGCTTCGCCCCCATCGAGGTGACCTTGAACGAGGCGGGCGCCTGATCGATCAGGCGTCTCCGTCACGGAGTACGGACGGGCGGGCTGCGAAAGCAGCCCGCCCGTTTCGCGTTTCCCCCGCGGGTTTGGCGAGCGCCGCCCCGGTGGTTTTTGTGCTCTTGTGGAGCACCGGGTTCATCGTCGCTCGATACGGCACGCGTGACGCGGGGCCGATGACGTTCCTGTCGTTGCGATTGCTCGTCGCATCAGTGGTGTTGCTGATCATCGCGCGCATCACCGGAGCGCCCCGGATGACGCGCGAGCAGGTGAAGTGGGCCGCGTTCACGGGCATCGGTCTGCACGCCGTCTATTTGGGTGGTGTCTTCGTGGCGGCCGATCTCGGATTGCCGTCGGGGTTGTCGGCTCTCATCTCCGGTCTGCATCCGGTGCTCACATCGGTGGGTGCATTGCTGCTGCTGAGCGAGACGATGACTCGTCGCCAATGGTTCGGAGTCGCCTGCGGTGTGGGCGGAGTGGTGGCCGTCGTGATCGATCGATTGGAAGCCGGCATCAGTGGCATCACGGCCGGCGCCTTGGTGGCGATGGCGATTTCGGTGATCGGCATGTCGACTGGAACCTTGATGCAACGAGCGCGTGGGGGAGCGATGCCCTTGTTGCTCGGTACCGCCGTTCAATATCTCACCTCGGCGGCGATTCTCGGGGTGGGAGCTGGCGCGGTCGAGCATTTCGAGGTGCGATTCACGGCCCGTTTCTGGTGGTCGTTGGCCTGGGCGGTGGTGGTGTTGTCCATCGCGGCGGTGCTGATCATGTTGTGGCTGCTGCAGCGACGCGCGGCCGCCCGAGTGAGCAGTTTGTTCTTCCTCACACCGGCGTTGAGCACCATCGAGGGCGCCTGGTTGTTCGACGAACGATTGGGTGTGTTGGCCGTGCTCGGCTTGGTGGTGGCGTTGTTGGGCGTGGCGCTGACGACACGTCAGCCGCGATCGGCGACCTGACGTCGCGGGATCACTTTCCGGTGTAGCGCTTGTCGGCCAGTGCCAACACTTCGTCGATGATCGCGATGCCCTGACGCATTTCCTCGTCGGTGGTGGTCAACGGCGGCACCACGTGCATGCGATTGAAGTGCGTGAACGGCCACAAGCCGCGGGCCTTGCAGGCGCCGATCAGTTCGACCATCGGTGCGTTCGCTTCGCCAGCGGCGTTGAACGGAACCATAGGTTCGCGGGTGGCGCGATCCTTCACCAATTCGATGGCCCAGAACACACCAATGCCGCGCACGTCGCCCACACTCGGGTGCTTCTCTTTCAACTTCTGCAGTTCGGGACCGATCACGTCGCGACCGAGGTGTCGGGCGTGATCGATGATGCCCTCTTCCTCGAAGATGTTGATGCTGGCCACGGCCGACGCACAGGCGAGCGGGTGTCCGCTGTAGGTGAGTCCACCGGGGAACTGTCGTTCACGGAAGGTGTCGGCGATGCGCTGGCTGATGATGACGCCTCCGAGCGGCAGGTAGCCGGAGTTGACGCCCTTGGCGAAACAGATGAGGTCGGGGGTGACGTCCCAGGCTTGAACGGCGAACCATTCACCGCAACGTCCGAATCCGGACATCACTTCGTCGGCGATGAACACGATGCCGTACTCGTCACAGATGGAGCGGACGCCTTCCAGATATCCGGGCGGGGGAACGAGGATTCCGTTGGTGCCCACCACGCTCTCGAGCATGATCGCGGCCACGGTCTGCGGACCTTCGACCATCAAGGTGTCGCGCAGATGCTGCAACGCGCGTTGCGTTTCCTGGATGTCGTCCTCGCTGTGGAACTGCGAACGGTAGGGATACGGCCC
>RHCK01000222.1 GCA_010030605.1 Acidimicrobiia bacterium | reverse complement strand
GTGTTCCGGTCGAATTGACCGACGAACTCGAGACCGTGGGCCGCAACGACTTCCACGGAACGCTGCCCGGGGCATTCACTGCGCATCCCAAGGTCGATCCGGTCACCGGCGAAATGCACGCCATGGTGTACGCCTGGGCCGAGTGGATGGATCACATCCAGTACGTGCGCGTGGGCAAGGACGGCCGGGTCAATCGCACCGTCGACATTCCGCTTCCGGGCATGTCGATGGTGCACGACATGTCGATCACCGATCGTTACGTCGTGGTGTACGACCAACCCGTTCTGGTCGATCTCGACCTCGCATTCGCGAGCCGCTTCCCGTTCCGCTGGAACGACGAGTACGGCAATCGCGTGGGCCTCATGCCGCGCGAGGGAACAGCCGCCGACATCGTGTGGGTCGACGTTCCGGTGGGCTACGTGTTCCACCCGATGAACGCCTACGACACCCCCGACGGCAAGGTCGTTCTCGACGTGTGCTTCTACGACGTGATGATGCGCGACGATTTGCAGGGTCCGTTCGGCGATTCCACGCCGCGTCTGGTCCGTTGGGAGATCGATCCGTCCAGCCGCCGAGTGTCGGCCACCACCATCGACGAGCACTTCAGCGAGTTCCCGCGCCATCGCGGATCGCTCACCGGCAAGCCGTACCGCTTCGGATACTGCGCCCAACCCGATTCGTCATCGATGCATTGGCCGACCATCAAGCACGATCTCGTCACGGGTCAACGCCACGTGTTCGATCACGGGCCCGGTCGCGGCGCGGGAGAGCCCGTGTTCGTTGCTCGACCGGGAAGCAACGTCGAGGATGATGGCTGGGTCGTGACGTTCGTGCACGATGGCAACGACGACTCCGCCGAGTTCGTGGTTCTCGATGCCCAGAACTTCGATCGCGGCTACGTGGCGCGCGTGAGATTGCCTCAACGAGTGCCGTTCGGGTTCCACGGCAATTGGTGCCCCGACCGCGGCTGATTCGGTGACACTGATTCGAAGACGATATGTCAGCGGGCGGCGTCGCCGAATCGGTACTCGTGAGTGAGCTCGTCGATGCGCGTCTTGACAGCGGGATCGATGGGCGTGCGGGCGGCGGCCACGACGTCGACCAACTGCTCGGGTCGGCTGGCACCCACGATGGGTGCCGTGATGGTGGGATTCGCCAACACCCATTGCACTGCCAACGTCGCCAACGACACGCCGCTCTCGGCCGCGATGGGTCGCAACGCTTCCACGGTGTCGAACATGCGGTCGTGCCAGTAACGGTCGCGATAACGCTCGGCCGTTCCGGCTCCCAGCGTGAAACGACCACCCTCGATGGGTGCCTCGGGTCGGTGCTTGCCGGTCAGGAATCCGCCGGCGAGAGGGTTGTACGGAATCACGGCGATTCCGTCCTCGGCGCACAGCGGCAGTAGTTCACGTTCGTTCTCGCGAAAGAGCATGTTGTAACGCGGTTGCACGCATTCGAATCCGGTCACGCCGAGCGCCTCGGCTCGACCCAGTGATCGGGCCAATTGGTACGCGAGGAAGTTGGAACATCCGACGTAGCGAACCTTGCCCGACTTCACCAGATCTTCGAGGGCCAGCAGTGTCTCGTCGATGCGCGTTCCGGTGTCCCAACTGTGCACTTGATAGAGATCCACATGATCGGTGCCCAAGCGCTTCAGCGACAGGTCGATCGAACGCATGATGTTGTGACGCGAGCTTCCGCTCTCCCATGCGCGACGACCGGTGGGAAAGAAGCATTTGGTGGCGATCAGGAAATCGTCCCGTCGCCCTTTCAGCCATTTGCCCACGATCTCTTCGGTGCGACCGAAAAGTTCGGGAGGAGCCCCGAGCGGGTACATGTCGGCCGTGTCGATGAAGTCGATACCGGCCTCGGCGGCGGCGTCCATGATGGCGAACGAAGTGGCTTCGTCACATTGGTGACCGAAAGTCATGGTGCCCAAGCACAAACGGGACACTCGCAGCCCGGTGCGACCGAATCGAACGTGTTGCATGAGCCCCACCATAGGTCTTCGCCGCGGCAGCGCACCTCTGCTAGCCATGAAGCATGGAGATCGTGTTGGCCGCCGCGGCCGCATGTGTGTACGGGTTGGGCGATTTTTGCGGGGGACGGGCTTCGCGGGAGGCCGACAGTTTCACCGTCACCTTCATCGGACAGATCTTCAGTGTTCTCATTTTGGGTGTCGCACTGATCGTGTTGGCCGACCCCGTTGCACCGAGTCGGGACTGGTTGTGGGGCGCCGCCGGAGGCATCGGAGGGTTCGTCGGCTTGTCGATGTTCTACTTCGCGCTCGCCAAGGGGTCGATGACAGTGGTCGCGCCCACCACCGCGGTGGTGAGTGCGGTGGTTCCGGCCGCGGCCGGTATTGGTTTCGGCGAACGTCCGTCGATGGTTGCTTACGTGGGAGTGTTGGT
Organism: Acidimicrobiia bacterium; assembly: GCA_010030605.1. Taxonomy (GTDB): domain Bacteria; phylum Actinomycetota; class Acidimicrobiia; order Acidimicrobiales; family Ilumatobacteraceae; genus Casp-actino8. The sequence goes on along the minus strand of RHCK01000222.1, from coordinate 885 downwards.
GGCCATCATCGGCATCGCTCTCGTCACCGGAGCGGTCGGTGCGGCCCATGCGCCAACGCCGCGTCGCATCATGATGATCGCCGTTCTTGGTGGCTGCGGTTTCGGCTGGATGTTCGTGTGCCTCGATCGCACCAGCGAGGACTCGGGCATGTGGCCGCTCTTGGCCGCACGTATCGCGTCGATATCCATTGCGGCGATCGTCATCGGAGCACGGCGAACCGGACGCGTTCGCCGCGTCCCCACCCTCGCGCTGTGGGCGGGCCTGTTCGACATGGGGGCCAACGTGTTGTTCCTGCTGGCCAACCGCGAGGGCTTGCTGACCCTGGTGTCGGTCATCACCGCCTTGTATCCGGTGTCCACCATCGTGCTCGCCATACGCCTCGACCATGAGCGGGCCACACGGTCCCAGGCGGTGGGGATGGTGTGTGCCGGGTTGGCCCTGGCTCTGGTCGCCGTGGGTCGCTGAGGCCGACTAGGATACAAGTGTAAGACAAGTGCGCGGCCGAGGGTCGACGCATCGGCGAAAGCAGGAATCATGGCCAAGATCAAGGTTGACAACCCCGTCGTCGAACTCGACGGCGACGAGATGACGCGCATCATCTGGCAGTTCATCAAGGACCGTCTCATCCTCCCGTATCTGGATGTCAACCTCGAGTACTACGACCTCGGCATGGAATACCGCGACGCCACCGACGATCAGGTCACCATCGATGCCGCGAACGCCATCTTGAAGCACGGCGTGGGCGTGAAGTGCGCCACGATCACCCCTGACGAAGCGCGCGTCGAGGAATTCAAGTTGAAGAAGATGTGGAAGTCGCCCAACGGCACCATCCGCAACATCCTCGGCGGTGTGGTGTTCCGTGAACCCATCATCTGCAACAACAT
>RHCK01000221.1 GCA_010030605.1 Acidimicrobiia bacterium | reverse complement strand
TTCGATGAATTCGCGACGGCGTTCGAGAAAGGCGCCCCTCTCTACAGTCGCATCGCCGCTCGAGTGGCGCGCGAGCCCGAAGTGCTGGATCTGATGTCGGTGGCCCCGATCACCCAGCGCATTCCGGTTCTTCTCTTCGCCAGCGCGCATCATCTGCTGTTGGCCGAGCCGAGCCATCCTCTGGCCGGCCACTATCCGAACATCGCGACCGAGCACCCGACGGGCGACGCCACGGACCATTTCGTGGACTTCGTGATGGAACGTTCCGATGCAATGCGCGAGCTGCTGTCGTCACGTTCCACGCAAACGAACGAGATCGGTCGATGCAATTGGTTCATGTTCCCGTTCTGGTTGCTCGATCAGGAACGGGGCGAGCTGGCCCATGTCGATGTCGGCAGTAGCGCGGGGCTGAACCAGCTCTTCTCCAAGCTGTCTTTCGTGCATCGCCCGGGCGGTCGAATCGGTCCGAGTCGCGACGACGGCGACGACCTGACCATCGAGTGCGACATCTCGGGCGATCCCCCGATCCCGACGCGGCTGCCACGCGTGGTCTGGACCGCCGGCATCGACGTCTCGCCGATCGACGTTCGTGACGACGACGAGGTCCGATGGCTCGAGGCATGTGTGTGGCCCGACCAAGTGGAGCGCTTCGAGCGTTTGCGCCGTGCCATCGCCATGGCCCGCCGTCACGACATCGTGGTCCGAACGGGTGACGCCGTGAACGATGTCGCCGATGTGATCGAGCGGGCCACGGATCATGGGCATCCGGTGGTCACCACCAGTTGGGTCTTGAACTACCTGTCGGCCGAACGGCGCACGGCGTTCGTCGACGAACTGGATCGCATCGGTTCGTCGATCGACCTGAGTTGGGTGATCGCCGAGAGCCCCCACGAAACTCCGGAGCTACCGGGTCACGCCGGTTCAGATGAACTCATCACCGTGATCTCGCTGGTCACCTGGCGTGACGGCGCCCGTGACGTGAAGCGGCTCGCGACCACGCACCCGCACGGTCACTGGGTGAACTGGGGCGCCTGACGTTCGAGGGCGACTTTCACGACGTCGGGAACCGGGGCCGGACGTTGCGACACCGGATCGATGCTGACGTACGTGATGACCGCGTCGAAGCGGGATTCTCCATCGACGCTGCCGTTGATGCTCACGTCGAAACTGGTGTTGCCCCAACGCGACACGTGCGCGTCCATGTCGAGCACGTCACCGAATCGAACGGGTGCGTGCCAGGTGAGGTTGGTGTTCTTCAACATGAAGTCGAAACCGATGGCGTGCAAGTCGGTGGTGCTTCCCGCGGCTTTCAACTCGTCGGCCAACGCGATGCGGGTCCAGGAGTCGACCACGTCGTCGCAGTACACGAAATAGTTGGCGTTGAACACCACGCGCTGCATGTCGCATTCGCCGTAGCGAACCCGGATTCTTTGCTGGTACGGCATGACTACATCTTGTCCGCGCCGACGCGCACGAACTCGGTCACGGCATCGGCGATCATCTGCACCGCGACCGATGCCAGAATCATGCCCGCCACCCGAGCGAGCAACAACACTCCGGTGGGTCGCACGATGCGTTGCACGATGCCACTGAATCGCAAGGCGAGCAACGAAATGAACAGCGCCACGGCCGTGCCACCGACGACCGTGAACCACTCCCCCGCTCCGTCGGCTCGACTGAAGAAGACGATGGTGGCCACGATGGCACCGGGCCCGGCCAACAACGGAGTTCCGAGGGGCACGAGCGCGATGGACGTTCGTTGTTCGGGAGTCGCTTCGATGTAGCCGTCGTCGCCACCTTTGCCGTACAACAACTGCAAAGCCACCAGCAACAGCAGTAATCCGCCGGCGGCCTGCAACGCGGGCACCGAGACGTGCAGGTAATCGAGAATGGTCTGACCGCCGATGGCGAACAACGAGATCACCAAGAACGCGGTGCCCACGGCGAGAAAGGCCGCGCGATGACGTTCCTTCGCCGACAGTTGACGAGTGACCGCGAGAAAGATGGGGACGTTGCCCGGTGGATCGAGGATGACGAGCATCGTCACCAACACCTCACCGAAGAGACGGGTGTTCACTCGACCGCCTGCTTCCAATTCCGAACGGCCGTCGCGAAGTTCTCGATCTGCACCGCCACCGGACGCGGACCGGCCCCACCGGGCGTGGTGCGCATACGCACGCCCACGCCGGGAGCAACCAACGATGCGGCATCGGCACCCAACCGTGGTTCGGCCCGCACCAGATCGACCAACGCTCCCTCACCGGCCAACGAACGACGCACCAAGGCGCCGACGATCGCATGAGCATCACGGAATGGAGTGCCGGCCCGCACCAGAAACTCGGCGAGGTCGGTGGCGGCCATGGTCGGCGCGTCGGCGGCGACCTTCATGCGCTCGGGCACGAAGCGGGCCGTGGCGATCATGCCCGTGAGAGCCGACAACGCGAGCGACACCTGATCCATGGCGTCGAACAACGGCTCCTTGTCCTCTTGCAGGTCGCGGTTGTAAGCCAACGGCAAACCTTTCAACGTGGTGAGCAAACCGGCGAGATCACCGATGACTCGACCGGCCTTGCCGCGTGCCAACTCGGCGATGTCGGCGTTCTTCTTCTGCGGAAGCATGGACGAACCCGTGGCGTAGGCGTCGTCGAGCACGGCGAACCCGAACTCGTCGCTGGTCCAGAGCACCCATTCCTCTCCGATTCGTGACAGATGGATGGCGATCATCGACAACGCGAAAAGGATTTCGGCCACGAAGTCACGATCGCTCACGGCGTCGAGCGAGTTGTCGAACACACGGGCGAAACCGAGCTCACGCGCGGTGAACGACGGATCGAGTGGCAACGATGACCCGGCCAGAGCGCCCGCACCCAGCGGCGAGACGTCGACTCGCTCGAGAGCGTCGAGCAGTCGATCGATGTCGCGACCCAAAGCCCAACCGTGGGCCAACAGATGATGGGACAACAGCACCGGCTGCGCCCGTTGAACATGGGTGTAACCGGGCAGGTACACGGCGTCGTCGCCGACCCCGGCCTCACGCGCCCTCCCCAACAACACTTCCTGCAGGGCGACGATGCGCGATGCGACCATCGGAACTTCACGCTTGCACCACAAACGAAGACCGGTGACGGACTGATCGTTGCGGCTACGTCCGGTGTGCAACTTCGCTCCCGGTGCACCGCAGATCTCGGTGACCCGACGTTCGACCGCGGTGTGAATGTCTTCGTCGCCAGCGGCGAAGACGAACGAACCAGTGGCCATCTCGGACTCGACCACGTCGAGCGCCGCCAAGACGGCGTCACG
>RHCK01000023.1 GCA_010030605.1 Acidimicrobiia bacterium | reverse complement strand
GACCCGCTCACCGTCGTGGACGAAGTTGTCCGGACCGGCATCGCCGTGAATCACGCTCAGTCGTTCACCGTCGGGAGCGTTGATCGTCAACCACTCGGCGCTTCGTTCGAGAAGTTCGATCGGACGATCGACGGACGTTCGATGCACCTCCGACCAACGTCGAACCTGCGCGATGGTCGCATCGCGCACGGTCAGCCCCCGCGGAACGTCGAGCACCCGTGCGATCGGGTCGGCCGTCGGGTCGATGCCGTGCATCGAATGCAATCGACCAATGAAGTCGTCGACCGGAGACGGAGCATCGGCCCGATGATCGACGTACTCCATCACGAAGAACCGACGTCCGATCACCGATCCGGACTCGTCGCTCGCGAGAATCCGTGCGACGGGCACCCCGAGTTCGCGTAGAGCGACCATCAGTCGTGCCTCGCGCACACCGTCGGTGCCGAAGACCCCGCCTTGCTCGATGCGAATCACGGCCCGATCGCCCGTCGTCGAGGTGGCGATCACCATCTCGCGCGAATGACCCTCGCTGATGCGACGAAATCCCTCGACCTCCGACCATCCAAGCGTCGCGAGCAACCATGCGGCGAGGCTCGTTCTCTCCTCGGCGTTCACTGCGGACTCAACCGCCCGCGGAAGGCCGACAGAACTCCCCCATCGGTGGCCAGCTTCACGTCGATGCTCGCGACCTCCGAAGTTTCTGAAGCGGTGCGGTGCTGTGGGTCCACTTGTCGCTCGAGCACCGCGATCAACTGAATGACGGTCGTACGAATCGCCGGGTCCTCGATCGCTGGCAGCACCGTCGTTCTCAGAACCGCGGCGGTGTTTCGCATCACCACTTCATCGTCGAAATCGGCGGCCATCAGGAGCCTCGCAACATCTTCGCGGCACGAGCCTCGGCGTCGAAATCCCAACTGGAACGCCACACCGGATCCGAGAGGGGTCCATCGAGTCGATCCCAACCTTGCTTCTTGAACCACGCGTAGGTGTCACGGTGTCCATCTTCGAATCCGAGTTCGGGCTCGAAGCCCAACAATCGACGGGCTTTGTCCATGCTCAGCACGGCATGATGCCGCTCTCCGAAAAGATGTCCGTACACGCCCGTGGGAAAACCCTCGGGACGTACATCGGGAACCATCACCACATCGGGCTCGACGCCGACGATGGACGACAGGGTCGTCACGTAATGCATCGTGGTGACCGCCTCCGACGTGGCGTTGAAGATCTCGCCCTTGGCCACGTCGACACCGATCAGGTCGATCATCATTCGACAGAGGTCATCCACGTGTCCGTACGAGCCGGTGACCAAACCGCTGTGCGGAACGAGAATCGGGCGTCGCTGGATGAGACGCAGGAACATCGGCGTTTCCATGTCGTAGATGTTGTTGTACGGGCCGTAGATCGCGGCCGGCCGCACGATGGTCACCGGGAAACCCGTCGATGCGTGGCGACGAAGCATTTCGCCTTCGGCCATCGCCTTGAATCCGCCGTACGAACGCGGTCCGCCGCGATCGACGTCGAGCTCCTCGTGCCATGGGAACACCCCGACTTGCGATTGGTCGTACGCCATGATCGACGACACATAGACGTAATGACCGACCGATCCATCGACGAGATCGAGAAGTCCGGCGATGTCTCCTCCTCCGGCCACCATCACGAAGCCCGACACGTCGAAGATCGCGTCCCATTGGCGACCCGACAAGACGCGCGACATGGCGTCCATGTCGGTGCGATCGGCCACCAGATGTTCCACCCCGTCGGGTAGCGCGGTCGGGGTGACACCGCGGTTGAGCACCGCCACCTGATGACCTCCCGCCACCAAACGTTCGACCAGTCGTCTCCCGACGAACACGGAACCCCCGAGAACCAAGGTTCGCATCACAGACCTTCGTAGGGTCCGAGGACGACCGACTCGAGGTGTCCGGTTCCGGTGTCGCTCGGATCGGCGAGGTTGGTGCATCGCCCCCACGCCTCGGCGTAGTGCCAACGATTCAAGTCCGTGGGCTTCGGGGTGACGATCGACGTGACGCGATCGATCTCCCAGACCTCACCCTCGTGATGGAAGTCGCCGCGATACACACCGCGCCCCAAGGTGTCGTCGAATCCGTTGTGATAGCCACCACCCTGCAAATAGAGCGGATACGAAATGGGTTCGCTGCGATACGACTCCACCACTCCGTCGGGTCGGGTGAGATGCACGATCGACGACTTCAATCGTCGTGTGTTCTTTCCGTCGACTCGCACGAACTCGACTTCGTAATCGAGCGAGGTGTAGGCGAAGGACTCGCGCGGATCACCATAGGGATAGACACATCGGGTCTCGAGTTTGGTGTACGGCGATCGACCGCCCGTGTGGTGAAACTGCCAAAAGATGGAACGATCCGGCAATCGGTACCAACACCACTGTCGCAAACCCGGCGCGGCCGCATGCACCGGCGGCGGAGCGACGACCGATGTTCGAGGCCCTCCGGTCTGGTTGCCGATGCCCCACGAGTGATCGCGCACTCCGGTCCAATCGTCGACGACGATGCGCTCGCCGTCGACTTCGATCCAACCGCTGACCGACATCACCTGGTCGTAATTCGATCGATCGCTGTGTAGGCGACCGTTCACGAAGACCTGTACGTGATCCTCGTTGTAGGGGTGGTGAACCCCTTCCCACACGAGGTCGTACGCCTGACCGTATTCATTCGCGGTGCACACCGTGCGCAGTCGCCGCAGACCTTCCTGGATCTCGACCGACATGGGACCGACCGCGATGTCGTCGATGGCGGGCCGCAATCGGCGTGACCAACGCATGTTGTGTTGTCGTCCGTCGAGTGCGGTGCACACGAAACCGTCGATGACGTCATTGTTCGCATGGAGCCGCAAACCCATGAACCAGGCCACCCGCCCCGCGTCGTCGCCCATGGTGAAATAGAAACCGTCGCTCCAGTGCTGGGAACCGTCCACCACGGAGTCGAACGTGTTGCCGATCTGATGTCGGGGAAACTCGTCGAATTTGGTCAGTACCCGCTCCACGGAGCGAACCCTAGAAGATCGGATCGATAAGAATGGTCTTGGAGTGTTCTCGCGAGCCGGCAGAGCCTCCAGGGGGGAACATGATCGACGATCACAGCAACAAGTCGCTCTCGGACGTTTGGTCGCTTCGAGGCCGTCGCGCGGTCGTCACCGGTGGCGCGAAAGGTATCGGCGCCGCCACGGCACGTCGTCTCGCCGAAGCAGGGGCCGACGTCATCATCGGCGACATTGATGCCTCGGGTGCCGCTCGCACCGCTCTCGAGATCGCCGGCTCCACCGGAAGAAATGTCATTGCCTGCGAACTCGACATCAGTGACACCGACTCCATCATCGCCACGGCCGATGCGTGCGTCGACCGACTCGGCGGACTCGACATTTGGGTGAACAACGCGGGCATCTACCCCACCACCGGTCCGGCCATCGACGCTTCGGACGCCTTCATCGATCGCTTGTTGGAAGTGAACGTTCGCGGATCGTACGCGTGCGCGCGAGAGGCGGCTCGGCGAATGAAGGCCGGTGGGGTCATCGTGAACCTGGCCTCGACCACCGGATTCCGCGCCGCGCCCGGCATCAGCGCGTACGTGGTCTCCAAGCACGCGGTGGTCGGACTCACCAAGACGCTCGCACTCGAATTCGGACCGATGAACATTCGCGTGGTCGGTGTGGCACCGGGACCGATCGACACCCCGGGGGTTCAGGATCAACTCGCGCCGTTGAAGGCCGCCGGTCTCGACGTCGGAGCGCGCATGAGTCAGACCCTGCTCGGCCGTGCCGGCCAAGCCGATGACATCGCTCGGGTCATTCTCTTCCTCGCCTCCGACATGGCGGCATGGATCACGGGCGAAGTGGTGGTGGCCGACGCCGGATCGTTGGCTGGCTGACCATGAGCACCAAGCCGGTCATCCCCACCACCGCCGATCACCTGACGGCCCAGTGGCTCAACGACGCCTTCGATGGTTCGATCGCCGAGATCGCCGGCGTGCGCGCCGAGCGCCTCGGTGAAGGAGTGGGTCTGCTCGGCGAAGTCACTCGGCTTCATTTGGACTACGCACCGAATTCCAGCGGGCCGCGACCGGCGACCATGATCGCCAAATGCCAGGCCGCGGCCCCGGGCAACGTCTTCATGTCGCAGGCCATGGGCTTCTACGAGCGCGAATCGAATTTCTACTCGCAGTTCTCGCGAACCATCAACCTTCGGGTCCCCTACTGCTACTACACCGACGTCGATCAGGCCGGCGCTCCCTACATCGTTCTCATCGAAGAGATCACGGGAGCACGAATGATCGATCAGGTTGTCGGCGCGGCGTACGACGACAGCGCCGCCATCCTCGATCAGGCCGTCACGCTGCACTCCACTTTCTGGGACAACGATCTTCTTCGCTCACTCGATTGGTTGCCTCCAATGAACAACCCGCTCTACCGAGCGGCACGCGAAATGGCCGAGCCCAAACTGGAGTCCTTCATCTCCACATGGAGCGGCACGCTGCCCGAGCGAACGATGGGATGGATGCGGCAATTGACTCCGAAATACCCGGACATGGTGGATTGGTGGGTCGAACAGGGCAAAGCCACCTTCGTGCACATGGACTTCCGGGCCGACAACTTTCTCTTTGGCGGATCCGCGGGGTCGGGCACCGTCACTGTTCTCGATTGGCAACTCAGCGCACGACACGTCGGCATGTGGGACGTGGCCAACTTCCTCGGCCAGTCCGTCACCATCGCGAACAGGCGCGAATGGGAGAAAGATCTCGTGCGTCGCTATTACGACGGCCTGATCGCCGCGGGGGTCACCGATTACGCGTGGGATCGTTGCTGGCGCGACTACCGCTATTGCCTCTTGCATCAAGCGTGGTCCCAGGTGGCGGTCAGCGACATCGACCCCGGCAACGAACGTGGTCGACGGTTGTTGCACGAGATGATCACTCGTGCCTTCGCCGCCGCCGATGACAACGACTGCGCCGACCTTCTGCAGGAATTCTGATCGTGAACCCCGAACTCGTCGCGCGACTCACCCGAGAGATGCATTACGAGTTCGGTCGCACCGCGCCGCCGGACGGTTTCCCCGCGTTCCCCGACATTCCGGTGGGACGTTTCACCAGCGACGAGTTCTGGGATCTGGAGCAGAAACATCTCTGGAGCTCGTGCTGGGTGCTGGCCGGACGCAGCGAGGACCTGGCTGAACCGGGTGACTTCATCACCTTCGATGATCTGGTGCACCCGATCATCATCATCCGTGGACGTGATCGTGGTTTGCGGGCCTACTACAACACGTGTCAACACCGCGGGGCTCCCGTCGTGCGTGAAACATCGGGCAACTCGAAGTTGCTCCGATGCCAGTACCACTCATGGTCCTACGACATCGACGATGGGCATCTCGTCTCCGTGCCCGACGAACGCGACTTCGTGGGCCTCGATCGGGCCGATCGTTGCCTACCCGCCATCCGTTGCGAGGAATGGGACAACTGGATCTTCGTCAATCGCGATCCGTCCGCCATGTCGTTGCGCGAATGGATTGGCCCCATCGCCGACGAAATGTCCGAGTTCCAGGGCGCGACGCTTCGCACCGTCGCGCGTCAGAGCGAGATCGTGCCGTGCAATTGGAAGGTCACTGCCGAAGCCTTTCTCGAGGTGTACCACTTCCGCCACATCCACAGCCGTAACGGCGAGAGTCTGCTCGACAATCGCGGGGCCACCATGGGACTGTTGCCGAACGGCTGCTCGCGAATGGTGACTCCGTTCTCCAAATCGTCGTACTCCGCGCTCGGCATGACGAATTGGGACGACTACAAGCACGTGGTCATCCCCGGTTTCACCGACATCGAGTCGGTGAACGACATGGTGCGTTGCACCAGCAGTGCGTACGGAATTTTTCCGAACCTCATCACCCCGGTCGCCGCGTACGGATTCCCGTTCATCACCTTTTGGCCCATCGACAAACGAACCACACGCATCGACTGGACCCATTACGCGCCCATCGACTTCGACCCGAAGGACGGACTTCCGCCCCACTGGCAGGCTCGCCTCGACAATTTCGCCCTCATCATGCAAGAGGACTTCTGGAACATGGCGCCGATGCAGCGTTCACTCGAGTCCCCGGCGATGAGGGGAATGCCCATCAACTATCAGGAACGACGCATCTGGAATTTCCACGAACAGGTGGATCGCATGATCGGGATCGACAACATTCCCGAGAACTTGCGGGTTCCCCAGTTGTTGGATGCCTACATCGAGCGCTGAGATCAGCCTTGTGCCACCCCGGGATTACCCGAGGTCCACATGACGGTCAGTTTGCGAAAGACGATCCGCCACCCGTCGGGCGTGCGCGTGAGTTCGTCCTCGTAGCGACCGGCGATGATGAAGTTCGGATCACCCTCGGCGGCTTTGCGCACGTGCTGCGACTGCAGATAGCAGCGACACCAGGCGCGATCCCCCTCCACGCGAATCATGTGGTTCGCCACCAAATGTTGCGTTTGATCCAGTGGCGTGAGTGCCCTCGCGATGCGTGCCTTGATCGCGTCGCGTCCGCGAACATCTTCCAACAGGTCACCGTTCGCGTCGGGAGCGAAGATGCCGTCGAGGGCCTCGAAATTCTTGGTGTCGAGGGCCCAGCAATAACGATGCGTCAGGTCGACGATGGCCGCTCGGTCGGCGAGCAAACGCGCGGTCGTCGTTGGGTCGAGGTTCTCGATCGATTGGCTTTCGAACATGCGACGACCGTATCGCACGCGCGAGAACCGCAACGAGAGGTGCGACGGTGTGGAATGCTGACATCATGAATCCCCTCGGCCGTCCGGTTCAGATCGCGTACGCGGCCGATCCATCGACGTCCATTCAGGAACATGCGGCCGATCACTCCACTCGCCTCGGAGCCGGACCGTTCGTCATCGCTGAGCACATCGAACTCGGATCCAGCCGAGTACGTGGTGTCGAAACACCGTTCGATCATTCATCGGCCTACGGCTGGTGGGGCGACCTGATGCTCGAGATCGTCGTCGAGCACAGCGAACCACTGGTTCCGCCCGGTCGGGGACGACTTCATCACGTCGCGTTCATGGTGGACTCGTTGTCGAAAGCAATCGACCACTGCGCCCAACACGGGGCTCCGGTTTTGTTGCACGCCTCGACCAAGTCGGGCACCGAATTCATCTTTTGCGATGATCGCGACCGATCGGGTCACCTCATCGAGTTGTACGAGCGAAGCGCGCAGCTACTGGCTTTCTACGACCACGTTCGGTCGCTGGCGATGTGACGTCGCGACACCGGCGGTGTCAGATCATCGAGTCGTCGACCCAGCTTCCGTGGAAGCCGTAGGGCACGCGCTGAGGCAAGTGCACTCGCGCGACCGCCGGCTTGGATAGATCGGAGGCATCGAGAATGACCAGGTCGGTGCGGTTCGTCGACTCGTCGTGGACGAAGCCCATCGCCCAGCCCTCGTCCTCGCCCGCCGACTCGGAGTCCTGGACGAACACGAACTCACCGGGATGGGCGTGGGGACCGAGATCATGGATCGTCTTTGATCCGTTGGTCATGTCGTAGCGAGCCACGACGCCAGGGTCACCCCCGGGCACGCCCGATTCCGAGTGCACCACACCGGAGCGCGGACCGGCGACCCAGCCGTACCGGTGCTTCAGGCCCACCAACCGCTCGTCGACGCGCGGGAACGCGTGCGACCAATCGTCGATCTGGGTCTCGCTCACCGCGCCGGTCTTCATGTTGAAACGCCAGCGATACATGAAGCATGGCTCGAAGTTGTCCATCGATCCGCGCCACATGGATGCGTGACGTCCGACGTCGCACACCACCTCGTCACCGTCGACGTAAGCGTTCAAGGGATGGAACACATAACAAGGATCGATCTCGAACCAACGAACGTCCTTGTCGGTGCCCATGCGCGGCATGATGCCGATGCGTGCACCGTAGTCGTCGTCCCAACCGATCGGCGGAAGGCCTTCGGCCATCTTGTCGAGGTTGAAGACCACCGGCAGATCCATGAAGATCGCGTGCTCGCGTGTGATCATGAAGTCGTGCATCATCGTGCCCTTGGGCGTGGTGATCGGAGCCGAGTGCACCAGCTGGCCGTTGGCATCCAACACGTGATAGGTCACGAACGGCGCCACCGCCGAGTAACCGAAGAAGTGCAATTCGTTGGTCTCGGCGCACAACTTCGGATGCGCCGTGAACGCCGTGGTCAGACGTCCACCGAAGTCATCGCACCCGATGGTCTCCAACTCGGGTGAGATTTCCCAGGGCAGGTGCCCCTCTTCGAGCGCCCAGATGCGACCAGCGTGAGCGAGAACGTGCGTGTTGGCCGCACTGGCGGTGGGATCGAACATGGTGTTCGGATCCATGGCGTCCATGCCCTTCAGGTACTTCGGTGTGCGCACGTAACGGTTGCGATACCACTGCGCACGACCCCCTTCGAGGCGCACGCCGTGCACCATGCCGTCACCGAAGAACCAGTGGCCCGCGGTTCCATCCTTCGGGTTCGACCCGTTGCGCACATACAGGCCCGACAAACTGGTCGGAATGGATCCGGTGACCGACAGGTTGGTGTCGGTCACTTCGTCGAAGACGGGTGCGTAATTCCCCCGAAGGAACCACGGCGTCTTTTCCGCGTCGCGATCGAGCATGTCGGTCATGTTGGGCTCCCTTTCCCGTGACGTCCCGTGGGACGTTCTTTCATGTCAACGTAGATCCTGCCACCAATTCGCCACTTGGGCGGCGAAACGTTTCGCGTAGGCCCGGGTGAGTTCGTCGGTCGCATCGGAGAGATCCTGGGCCTCGGTGCTCGGCAATTCGCATGCCCCCTGCACCGGATCGACCCATTCCAAGCGCAATCCGGCCAGCACGGAACCGAGTTGCGGTGACGCCGACTCGTGATGCTCGCTCGTTTGATGGGCGATGAAAGCGCGAAAGTCGCTGAACGACAAGAGCGTGTAATACGTGCAGGGTTCGGATCCGCGCCAATACTCGTAGCGCAACAAACCTTCCTCACCAGCGTGGCTGGCCCGATAGAGATCGCGGGAGATCTGCTCGAACTGCGCCTCCGCTCCGGGCTTCACGGTGATGTGGGCGAGGATGGTGGCCATTCCCGAACCGTAACAAAACCGCACGTACTCCGGAGCACGGCTCGGCGACGACGGTTCAGCCGACCAAACGCTCGCTCATTTCCCACAGCGTGGTGGCGCGCGCCGGATCCACTGCCCGCGCGGCCACACCCACGGCGTCGAGGGCGTCATCGTCGACCACCGGCGAAACGTTGCAGTCCTCGCAATACTCGCCGCCTCGACCGTCCAACAGAGGCGAGGTGGCCGCCCACACCGTGGTGGCGGCACCCTGCTCGGGCGTCTTCCACGTGAGAGCCTGCGGGCGATCGCTGATGCGGGCCATCAACGACTGAATGACCTCCGGCGTCATGTAGCGACCGAGCTCGGTGTGAATTCCTCCGGGATGCACCGCGAAAGCCCGAACCCCCTTGTCGCGAAAACGGCGATCGATCTCCACCGCGTGAAGCACGTTGCAAGTCTTGGCCGCCCCGTACGACAGAAACGGGTCGTACTCGCGACGTTCGAAGTTCGGATCATCCAGATCGATGTCACCCATGCGATGTCCGGCCGACGACAACACCACCACGCGAGCGGGCGCCGACTTCACCAATCGAGGCATCAGGTCGCGAGCCAAAAGGAAATGTCCGAGGTGGTCGACTCCGAACTGTTGCTCGAAACCATCGGCGGTGCGACCAAACGGAGTGGCCATGATGCCCGCGTTCAGAATGAGGCCGTGCAAAGGACGAGGATCGGCGAGAAACCGCGTGGCGGCCGCGCGAACCGATTCCAGCGAGCCGAGGTCGATCTCGAGTTCTTCCAACTCGGCGTTCGGATGAGCGCCGCGGATGCCGTTCATCGCATCGCGGTTCTTGTCGAGATTGCGCGCCGCCATCACCACCGTCGCTCCGCGCGCCGCGAGTGCGCGCGACGTCTCGAGACCGAGACCACCCGAAGCTCCGGTCACCAGAAACCGACGGCCAACAAGGTCGACTCCATCGAGGACCTCGTCCGTGGTGGATGCGGCTGAGAATCCGCTGGATGTGGGCGTGTGCGAAACGGTCATGTCCGCACCTTAGGCATCGAGCGACTCGATCTCGTCACGCGAAGGGGCCGGTGTCCGGTGCGATGTCGACCGGAGATCCGGGACGCACGGCCGCCGACAGCGAATCAATCAGCCCGTCAATCAGCCCAGCGGACCGCCGGCGAACCAACGATCGAACATCGGCTTGATCGCGCTCCACACCAGTTCCACGATCAGCCCACTCGGAGGCTGGACATAGGTGAAGGCGCCGTAGTTCTTCTCCGGAGGAGCCTGCGCCATCAAGATCTTCCATCCACGATCGACCAGCGCCTTGGATTCACCGGCCACATCGTCGGACCACACCCCGACGTGATGCAATCCGGGGTTCGCGCGCCCATCCCAGATCGAGCCCGGGGCTCCTTCGAGCAATTCGATGTGTTGCGGTCCTTCGGCCGAATACGTGAAGCGCAACGGAATTTGCTTTTCTCCCTCACCGGGAAGCCACACGTTCTGCTCGCGCGTCTGCGGCTCGCACCAGGTGATTCCGAGAGCGGAACCCATTTCCGCCATCGCCTGTTCCAGGTTCGGAACCCGAATTCCTTGG
>RHCK01000220.1 GCA_010030605.1 Acidimicrobiia bacterium | reverse complement strand
CGGTGGCGGCGCCAACTCGGCCACCGCGTCGAGCAACGCGCGCACGCCGAAGTTGGTGAGCGCGGATCCGACGAACACCGGAGTGCTCTTGCCGGCGAGGAACGACGGTAGATCCACGTCGGCACCGATGGCATCGAGCAACGAACAACCGTCGAGAGCGGCTTTCCATGCGGCACCCTCTTCTTCGGCGGCACGTTCGGCGGGCACGATCTCTTCGGGGGCCGCGGCGGCACCGCGCGCGGTTCGCGTGTACTTGGTGAACTCACCAGTGCGACGATCGATGGTGCCGCGGAAATCTCCGGGAATGCCCACGGGCCAAGTGGCTGGTGTGGCGCGCAGACCGATCTGTTGTTCCACCTCGTCGAGCAACTCGAGGGGGTCGCGGCCGGGGCGGTCGAACTTGTTGAAGAACGTCAACACCGGAAGGTTGCGCGAACGACAGACGTTGAACAACTTGAGGGTCTGCGACTCGATGCCCTTGGCGGTGTCGAGAACCATGATGACGGCGTCGACCGCGGCCAACACGCGATACGTGTCCTCGCTGAAGTCGCGGTGACCCGGAGTGTCGAGCAAGTTGAACACGTGATCGCGATACGGGAACTGCAACACGGTGGACGAGATCGAGATACCGCGCTGTTTCTCCATCTCCATCCAGTCGGAGGTGGCCGCACGTTGCCCGGCGCGGGCGCGCACCGAACCGGCTTCTTGAACCGCGCCGGCGTACAACAAGAACTTCTCGGTGAGGCTGGTCTTGCCGGCGTCGGGGTGACTGATGATGGCGAACGTGCGACGACGCGCGGCCTCCGTCAAGATGTTCGAACCCGGTTCCATGGCTCGTGAGAGGGTACAGGGATTACTGTCGGGACATGGCCATCGACATCGCCGCGGTGCGCGAGCAGTTTCCCGCACTCGCACTGACTCACAACGGCGGACCCCGTATCTACTTGGACAATCCGGCGGGCACCCAGGTGCCACGCACGGTTCTCGATCGCATGATGCAGGCGTTGGTCGAGTTCAACGCGAACATGGGCGGCAACTTCCACACGTCGCGCTTGGCCACCGAGATGTCGGCGGAAGCTCACCGGGCCATGGCCGACTTCTTCAACGCCAACAACGAGCGCGAAGTGGTGTTCGGCGCCAACATGACGACTCTCACGTTCATGATGACGCGCGTGTTGGCCGGTCGCTTCCAGGCCGGTGACGAGATCATCCTCACGCAGATGGAGCACGACGGAAACGCGTCGCCGTGGCGCATCATGGCCGAGGAGCGCGGCATGGTGGTGAAGCGCCTCGACTTCGACCCCATGACGTACGAGATCGATGTCGCCCGTTTGGACGAACTCATCACCCCGCGCACCAAGTTCGCCGCCATCAACTACAGCAGCAACATTCTGGGCACCATCAACAACGTGAAAGCCATGTGCGAGCGTTATCGCGCCGCCGGAGTTCTGACCTACGTGGACGCGGTGCAGTTCGCGCCGCACGGAGCAATCGATGTTCGGAACCTCGGTTGCGATTTTCTGGTGGCCTCGGCCTACAAGTTCTACGGACCGCACCAGGGAATCCTGTGGGGTCGCGAGGAACTGTTATCGACGTTGCCGGCTTGGAAGCTGCGCGTCGTGAAAGACGTGCCGCCTGGTCGGTACGAGACGGGAACGCAATCGCTCGAAGGGCAGGCCGGCACCGTGGGCGCCATCGAATACATGCAGTGGGTGGGTCGCACCATGGGCAGCGAATTCGCACCTTCCACACCGGGACTGTCTGCGCGCACCCGCGAGGTGCATGCCGGCTTGTTGGCCATGGCCGACTACGACCGCGGTCTGAGTCGACACCTCATCGAAGGGTTGCAGCGCATTGGCGGTCTGGAGATTCGAGGCATCACCAACCCCGAGCGCTTCGAGCATCGGGTGCCGACGGTGTCGGTGACCAAGGAGGGTCTGGATCCGGCCGAGCTGGCCACGTTCCTCGACCAGCATGGAGTGTTCGTGTGGAACGGGCACTCGTACGGCATCGACGTGATCGAGCGTTTGGGACTGCAGGACCGCGGCGGCGTTTTGCGCATCGGTCCGACGCACTACAACACCACGGCCGAGTTGGACACCGCCCTCACCTTGATCGAGGACTTCGTGAAAGGCCGTGTCAGACCGGGCTGATGATGGAACCGTCGGGGCGCATCACGTCGATGGCCTTGGTGTGCGGATTCATGTGGGTGCGATATCCCCGTGTCTTCCAGCGGTTGTGCTTGGCGCACAGTGGGTCGCCGTTGTCGGGCGATGTTCGTCCACCTTCGGACCACGGAATTCGATGATCGACTTCGCAATGCATTCGGGAACACGACGGCCAGACACATCGCCGTCTCCGTAACCAGACCGCTTCGCGGGCCGCACCGGTGAACAGCCGTGATTTGCGTCCGAGATCGATGACGGTGCGATCGGCGCCGATGACGACACGTCGCACGTGCCCCACCAGCGACGCCCCGACGACGTCGATGGGATCGAGCATGAGGCCGGAGGTGGTTTCGCATCGGCGATGATGAATGTCATCCGGCCGACGAGCCAACGAGGGAAGACGCTCGTCGTTTTCCATGGCGCGCAGGGCGGTTTCGTACGTGTCGGCGTCGATGAGGATGTTGACCACCGGATCGGGCGCCGGCGAGGACCCCGTGGCCGCACTGCAGAAGATGGCGTGCAACGCGTCGGCGCGCCGTTGGGCGGCGGTGCGTGGAAGATCGGACAGGGTGGTGAGCCCCAAGGCGTCGCGAGCGGCCAGATCGTGGCGCAATTCGGCCTCGACGTAGCGCTCGAAGACCTCGAGGATGAGGGCGCCTTGTGCCGTGCCCACATGTGCGTCGACGTACACGGTGTCGCCAACGGGATGCACGCCGGCATCACGATTGTCGTGCACAACGTCGGCATGACGATGCGCGCCGTCGGCGTCGGCCAGTTGCTCCCAACGCAACACCGCGGTGTTGAAGTCTTCGTAGGGGAGCGCGCCCGCGATGTCGGCCAAGGTGTCGAAAACGATGGGGAGTTCGTCGCGCACTCGGCGATTGGCGTGCAGCGACGCGAGGCGACGCGATTGAGCAATACCGAGCGTGCCACCCCGAAGACGCTCGACGAGTTGCGGATATTCGTGCGATGCCAAGGCGGTGCGCGCGCGGGCCGACGCTTCGGATGGACTCCATTTGATGAGCGAGCGAGCCCAACCGGTGAGGGTTCCGTGGCCGTCGTCGCGGAACGCTTCGGTGCGATCGGCACGCGCGAGAACGGAGATGGTGGCCGCTTCCACCGCTCGTGCGAG
>RHCK01000219.1 GCA_010030605.1 Acidimicrobiia bacterium | reverse complement strand
CTCCTGGCCCCGCCGCCCAAACCCTCCAACAGCACTCCCCAACAGCACTTCGCAGATAGGCGGTCACCATGTCAGCCATCGAGTCGTCCGAACTGAAGTTGTCCTCCTCGCTCAATTGGATGGACCACGCGGTGTGCAAGGGAAAGACGAATCTGTTTTTCCCACCCAAAGCCGAGCGCCCTCAGGCTCGCGTTCGCCGAGAAGCACAAGCTCGTTTGTTGTGCCGCACTTGTCCCGTGAACGACAAGTGCCAGGTGTTCGCCCGCGACAACCGCGAATACGGATTCTGGGGCGGAGAGTCGGAAGAAGAGCGCCACTTGGCCGGTTTCACCGTGGCTGCTCCCATCGGAGTTCGAGCCCGCGGCCTGCGCGCCGCCAGCTGACCCGTTCGAACACACCCCCGCTCTAGGGTGGGTGGCATGAAAGATCGTGTCGTTGCGCCTCAGTCGAGCGACGCCGACGGATTCGCCATCGTCGACCTCGAGACCACGGGACTTCGTCCGACCGACTCGATCCTTCAGATGGCCGTCATCTTGCAGAACTTCGATGGCACCGTCACCGATCAATGGTCGTCGTACGTCCGTCCGCGTCGCGTGCTGACCGCCGACCTCGGACCTCGACACATCCACGGCATCACCCGTCGGCGAGTGATTCTTGCCCCCTCGTTACCGGCGGCCATGCGACGATTGGCCGCGCTCACATCGGGCCGTGTGGTGGTGGCCCACAACGCACCATTCGACACTCGATTTCTGCGCACGGCCGCCGAGCAGGTGGGTATCGATCTGCCGTGGGCCGGCGTGTTGTGCACGCTCGACTTGTCGAGGCGACTCGACCCCGGCCGCCGACGGAATCATCGGCTCACGACCTTGTGCGAGGAATACGGCATTTCGCTCGACCAGGCTCACGATGCACTTCACGACGCTCGGGCCACGGCCGAATTGCTGCCGCACCTTTTACGCGGGCACACCATCGCGAGCTTCTCCGACGCGCGCCCCTTTTATTTGGAGTAGCGCCGCCTCACGTCACGCGCCGTGTCGGCGGCCAACGACGACCAGGAGTTGGGCGAGATCACCCGAGCGTTCGAGCCGAGGCGCAACAACAGACGTTGCAACCAGCGCTCGTTGGTCACCGTGACGTTGACCACCACCCACGACTTCCGTTTCGACGAACGCGACTCGTCCACCCGAACCCCGGGGTATTGCTCGAGGACCCACATCCACGACGGATCCATCTCGAGAGTCACATGAGTGGTTTCGTCGGCGAACCACTCCCGACGCGGACCGAGGTCGACCTGGTGAATCGTGTCCGTGAGCTCGAAACTTTCGATTCGGTCCAGCCGAAATGTTCGTTCCTCGCCCACCACCAGGTCGAGCGACCTCGCGTACCAGTGTTCGCCTTCGGAGAAGACCTCGACCGGGACGATGCGGCGCTCTTCCGACTCACCGCGAGCGGGGGTCCAATACTCGAGGTGCACCTCGCGACGTCCGGCCGCGGCGACGGCGAGTTCCTTGGCTGCCGTCGGTGGTTCGAGTTCGACCACCAACTGGTTGTCGTCATCGATCCCCATCGAGTGCGCCACCTTGGCGACCGCGCGCTCCAGGGCGCTTCCAATTTCGGCCCCGGCCAAATTCTGCGCGGCTCGTGCCGACGCCACGAGGCTGAAGGCCTCGGGTGCCGTCAGTCGAAGGGGCTTGTTGAAGTACTTCGGGATTCCGAAGTGAACCGCGTCTTCGTCGACCCACAAATCGATCAGATCTCGTGGATCCTGCGAGACACCGCACAACGACGCCAAGGTGAGATCGGCGATCAGATCATCGACCGACATGCCGAAATGAGCGGCCATCTCGGCGGTCGAGACCGTGCCGCGCTCTTGAAGCCACGGCAACATCACGAGCAGACGACGCAAACGTACGTTGACCGGGCGGGGACCACGCCGACTCACCGGGTGCCTCCGATGCCTTCGAGCCACTCCACCACGTGCTCGCGCAACATGGGCGGAGCGAGCACCTCGGCCCGTTCGACGAATCCGAAAAGCCATTGATCGAACGCCCGCACGTTGGAACACGGAATGTCGAACACCATCGAACCGTCGGCACGCTCCTCGACCACCGCGTCGGTTCCGTATTGGGCCAACACCACGCCCACATCGGACGCATCAATGAGCACCTGAGCAACATCGGATCCCACGTCGACATTGTCGGGCAACTGTTTCGGATCGTTCGGGAAGACGGCTTGCACGTCGAACCCATCGGGGATGGCGTAGGCACCAGCCTCACCAACGTTCACTTCACCGGATATGCGATCGACTCGGAACGTGCGCAACTCGTTCACGCTTCGATCGTGACCGACCAAGTACCACCATCCACCGCGGGCCAACAGTCCGAACGACTCCACCTCGCGCGACTTGTCGTTGTAAGTGAACGACACCACCGATCGGGCGGCCAACGATTGATGCAGGAATGGCAATCGCGAATCCACCGGCAACGAGGCGATGATCGGTGTCGTCCCGGGACGATCGGAATCCTCGGCGACGTCTTGGTCGACTTTCCACAGAGCTTCGAGACTCCAGGTTTGCCCGATTCGAATGGTGGCAACCGCGATACGAAGTGCGGTCGCCTCATCGGGCTCGAGATCGATGTCACCCAACTCGTACTCCGAACGAAGGATGCGATAACCGGTGGTCCCGGCCTGGTCGCCGCCGAGAACCACCGAGTCGATCGGAATACCCTCATCGCGCAGGATGCCTTTGTCGCGTTCGAAAGCCGCTCTGGCCGCCACCAGGTTTTCGGGATACTGACCTTTCAGACCCAGACGAATTTCCTCGAAGGTGACGTGCCGACGCGCCGACAGAAGCAGCGCCAGCAAATTGGTCACGCGTTCGAGTTGATGCATGGGATCAGGAACCTACTGGGAGCGTTTCGTGGAGTTTCGTGGGTCGTATGGCAATCATGTCGGGTCGACGGTCGACCGGAACCAACTCATAAGAGAGTGGGTCGAGGGATCGGTGTCGCGGTGGCCGGCCCCGCTGTCGGCCAACCCGAGAGCCATCTCCTTGCCCAGTTCGACGCCGAACTGATCGAAGCTGTTGATCCCCCACACGATTCCCTGCACGAACACCACGTACTCGTACAAGGCGACCAACTGACCGAGCACCGAAGGCGTCAAACGCGCCGCAACGATGGTCGTCGAGGGGCGCGAGCCGGAAAAAACTCGGTGCGACGCGTTCGGGTCGGCGGCCACGTCGTGGATCGAGCGACCGAAGGCCAGGGCACGGGATTGGGCCAGCATGTTCAAAAACAGA
>RHCK01000218.1 GCA_010030605.1 Acidimicrobiia bacterium | reverse complement strand
CCTTTGCCGCCGCCACTTCGGCTCTCCACGCGGTGACCGCCTTCTGGTACGTGTTCTCGTCACCACTGAGGAAGCGATCGACGAAGGCCTTCCACGAATCGGCATCGCGCGCGGCGTCGACGTAGGCCTTCTGGAACGCCTCGTCACGTCCGTAATCGGGTTCACACGTGGTGAAGTGCGCACCGTTCGGAGCATGAATGACTCCGTCGACCATCGCGCGGTTGATGCGAAGAGTGTGGAATGTTCCTTCGCTCAACAGATCCTCGGTGGCGATGATCTTCTCGGCCGAGACGAAACGTCGACCGGGCTCGCACGCGCCCAAAAACAGATCGTCGAAGTAGAGATCGGGGCCGAGGTATTGCGCGTTACCGCGCGCGTCGGCGCGATTCATGTGAACGAACGCGGCATCGAGCCGGATCGCCGGCACGGCCAGCAGTTCTTCTCCGTCGGCGTAGGGCGACTTCACGGTCTTCAACGATGGATTCACGTCCATCACCCCGCTTCCGAGTCCGGCGCGCGTGGGCAGGAACGGAAGACGCAACGAACCGGCGTACAACCCCCACTGCAGCATGCCCTCGTCGTATTCGACGGGTTCGGCGATGGTGCCGGCCTGGCGCGCGGCACGGAAGTGAGGTTCGAGAGCGATGGAGTCCAACGAGACGAATCCGTAGATCAATCGACGCACCTTGCCCGCGGCGCACAGCAGACCCACGTCGGGTCCGCCGTAGGAAACGATGGTCAGATCGGTGACGTCCGAGCGCAGGAGAGCGCGAACCAAACTCATGGGCTTGCGGCGACTGCCCCAGCCACCGATGCCGATGGTCATTCCACTTTGAATGGTGGCGATCGCCTGATCCTCGGTGATCACCTTGCTACGAGAGTCGGTCATGGGTCAGCGCTTCTTGTCGTTCTTCTTGTCGGTGCCGGCGAAATCGTCGCGAAGTTCGTCGCTGACACCGGTGAGATTCAGTTCGAAGGTGAATCCTTGTTCGAAGCGGTAACTGCGCTTCACGTCCCACAGGTCGATGCCGTTCAGGCTCTCCTTGGCGGCGCGGATGACGGT
The DNA here is from genome assembly GCA_010030605.1 of Acidimicrobiia bacterium. Lineage (GTDB taxonomy): Bacteria > Actinomycetota > Acidimicrobiia > Acidimicrobiales > Ilumatobacteraceae > Casp-actino8. Next base: position 2,267 of record RHCK01000218.1, on the reverse strand, counting down.
GGGGTGCTTGTCGGCGATGCTGGCGGCCAATGTCATTGCCGCGTCGCGCAGTTCGGCGCGCGGCACCACCTGCAACACGCTTCCGAAGGCGTGCAGCTCGGCCGCGGTGGCCGTGGCCGACGTGTACACCATGGCACGCATCTTGTGTTGCGGGACCAAGCGCGCGAGGTGGGTCGCTGCACCGAGCGCACCACGATCCACCTCGGGAAGTCCGAAGAATGCGTCGTCACTGGCGATGATGATGTCGCTGTTACCCACCAACCCGATGCCACCTCCCACGCAGAAGCCGGCGACCGCGGAGATCACCGGCACCGGGCAGTCGTACACGGCGGCGAAGGCGGCGAAGCACCCTTTGTTCGCGCCGATCAACGCGTCGAAGCCCTCGGTGTTCTGCATCTCCTTGATGTCGACGCCAGCATTGAAGCCTCGGCCTTCGGCGCGCAACACCACCACGCGAACGGCGGAGTCGCGACCGAGTGCCGTGATGGTGTCGGCGAGACCGAACCACTCGGCGACGGTGAGCGCATTGACGGGCGGACAGTCCATGACCACTTCGGCGATGCCGCGGTCGTCGATCTTCGAGGTGATTCCCACGGGTGCGAGCGTACTCGCCATCTGACGAAGCGTCAGAAACGAAGGCGGGCACGGCACTAGGGTGCAGGTCGTGGCATTGACCATCGATTTCTCCGGACGCGTGGCCCTCATCACCGGTGGTACGAAGGGTGTCGGTCGTGGCATTGCTCAGCGTTTCGCCGATGCGGGCGCCACGGTCGTGGTGTGCGCGCGCAACATTCCCGACGATCTCCCATCGTCGTGGACCGCGTTCTCGGTCGATCTTCGCGAGCCCGACGAGGCCTCGGCGATGATCGACGGCATCGTCGAACGCTTCGGTCGTCTCGACATGCTGGTGAACAACGCCGGGGGCAGCCCGCCGTCCGATACGGCCACCGCCTCGGCGAACTTCGCGCAGAAGATCGTGGCCGTGAACCTGTTCTCGGCGATGTGGTGCAGTCAGGCCGCGAATCGACACATGCAAAATCAGCCCGACGGCGGATCGATCGTGAACATCGGCAGCGTGTCGGCCGAGCGACCCGCTCCCACCGTGGCGGCGTACGGCGCGGCCAAGGCGGGTCTCGCCAATTACACCCGCACGACGGGCCAGGAATGGTTGCCCAAAGTGCGCGTGAACCTGGTGACGGTGGGCATGGTGCGCACCGAACTCGCTCATCTTCACTACGGCGACGAAGAAGGCGTGCAACGCACCGGGGCACAGATCCCCATCGGTCGCCTGGCGCGTCCCGAGGAGATCGGTGACGCCTGCGTGTATCTGTCGTCTCCGTTGGCGTCCTATGTCAGCGGGGCCACCATCGAGGTGCACGGCGGAGGCGATTGGCCGCCGTTCCTCGACACACCATTCCGCGACACCGGTCGCTGACCGCCTCCGTTCGCTCGACGTCGCAGCGTTTAGTCTGACGTCATGGACGTCGTCTGGACCGATCTTCACCGCCATCAGAATCCGAAGCTCGAGATCAACCTCGGACAACCGATCCCGACCTACGAACGCGGAGAACGCGCCGAAACCATTCGTCGTCAATTGGAAACCGATTCGCGATTCCGATTCGTGGGTCTCACCGAACATGGTCGTGCGCCCATCGAAGCGGTGCACGATGAAGGCCTGATCGATTACCTCGAGTCGGCGTGGCCCGAGATGCATCGCTCCACTGGCCGCACCGAGTTCGCTCCCGAGGCCATGTTGCACATCGGCTTGCGCGACGGAATGAGCGACGCCCGACCGCCCAATGGTGCCGCCGCGGCGTTCGGATACTGGTGCTACGAAACGGCCACACCCTTGGTCGAAGGCACCTATCTCGCCGCTCGGGCCTCGGTCGACGTGGCGCTGACGGCGGCCGAGAAGGTTCTGGCCGGAGCGAGCAGCTCCTATGGTCTGTGCCGCCCTCCCGGTCATCACGCCGCGCGCAGCGTGTTCGGCGGATTCTGCTACTTCAACAATGCCGCCGTCGTTGCCCATCACGTGGCGAGCACCACCGGCACGAAGGTCACGGTGTTGGACGTCGACTATCACCACGGCAACGGGACACAACAGATCTTCTACGAGCGCGACGACGTGCAGTTCGTGTCGTTGCACGGCAACCCCAATCGCGCCTATCCGTGGTTCATCGGGCACGAGGACGAGACTGGTGCGGGCAAAGGTCGCGGATCGAACCTGAACGTGGTTTTCGAAGCCGAAGCCGAGGACGACGAATACG
>RHCK01000217.1 GCA_010030605.1 Acidimicrobiia bacterium | reverse complement strand
GTTGGCCGAGAGATATCTCGGGGGCGAGTACGAGATACTCCCCAATGGTGTCGAGATCGAACGATTCGAGTCGACGGTCATCACGCCACGAACGCGACGCTCCATCTTCTTTTGTGGTCGTCACGAGCCACGTAAAGGTCTCGAGGTGTTGCTCAAGGCCCACGCCACCCTTCCCGACGACGTCGAGCTCTGGATCGCATCCGACGGGCCCGAGACCGAGCGGCTACAGCGAGAATGGGCCGGCGACTCGAGAATTCAATGGTTGGGGCGTATCACCGACGCGGAGAAGGCGGATCGTCTCCGGGTAACGAGCGTCTTTTGTGCGCCGTCACTTGGAGGCGAAAGTTTCGGCGTGGTTCTCATCGAAGCGATGGCGGCGCGCACTCCGATCGTGGCGAGTTCTCTCGACGGTTACATGAACGTCGCCACCGACATGGTCGACGCCGTCCTCGTCACTCCCGGCGACGTCGAAGCTCTCGAATTCGGGCTGCGTCGGGTACTCGATGATCCCACTCTTGCGGGGCGTCTCGTGGCGGCAGGAGCGTCGCGAGCCACTGAATTTTCTATGCACAGCTTGGCCGTGCGCTACGAACAGATCTACCGACGCATTCTCGACGAGTCTCGCGCCGAGGCCGCGCGCACGGTGCCCGGACGGTTCGCGCGATGGTGGAAAACCCTCATGAGGTTGCGTGCCCTCGCCAGCAACACGATTCGCCGTATGCTGGTCAAATGACTTTCCTCATCGTCGGCATCGTTGTCGTCGTGATCCTGCTTCTCGTTGTCGGCATGTACAACGGTCTCGTACGACGTCGCAACCAGGTGGACAACGCATGGTCCCAGGTCGACGTGCAACTGAAGCGTCGACTCGATCTCATTCCCAATCTGGTCGAGACCGTGAAGGGTTACGCCGCACACGAGCAAAAGACGCTGGACGCGGTGATCACCGCCCGCAATGCGGCTATGGCCGCTTCGCCGACACCGGGATCGCAGGCGACCGCCGACAACGCCGTGACCGGCGCCTTGCGACAGCTCTTCGCGCTGTCGGAGGCCTACCCCGACCTGAAGGCAAACCAGAATTTTCTTGCTCTCCAGGAAGAGTTGAGCGCCACCGAGGGTCGCGTGGCGTACGCGCGACAGTTTTACAACGACAGCGTGCTCGGATATCACAACAAACTCGACACGTTCCCCACCTTGGTCGTCGCGAAGTTCGGATCCTTTCCCCGACGCGAATTCTTCGAAGCCGAGGACACCGCCCGTCAAGCCCCCCAAGTCAAGTTCTGAATCGTGTTCGAAGAGATCCGTTCCAACAAGCGACGTAGCGTCGTCCTCATTTTCGTGTTCGTCTCGATCACCGTGCTGATCGGTGTGTTGGTCGGATACCTGATCGGCGGGGGACCGGTTCCCACGATCATCGCCTTCGCGATCGCGGCGGTGACGGCCGTCGTTTCTTACTGGAAGTCGGATGCCATTGCCCTGCGCGTGAGTCGCGCTCAACCCGCTGATCCGGCGGTCTATCAACGCCTGCACAACCTCGTGGAGGGTCTGTGCATCGCCAGCGGACTTCCGAAGCCGGCGGTGTACATCATCGAAGATCCGGCGCCCAATGCTTTCGCCACCGGACGCAATCCGCAGCACGCCGCCATCGCGGTGACGACCGGGTTGCTCGACAAGATGAACCGAGTCGAACTGGAAGGTGTGGTCGCGCACGAGTTGTCGCACATTCGCAACTACGACATCCTCGTCTCCACGATCGCCGTCGTACTGGTGGGCACGGTTGCGATCGTGACCGATCTCTCGATCCGCATGATGTGGTGGAACGGCGGTCGCGTCAGTCGTGACGGCGATCGCCGCGATGGCGCCAACCCGTTGGCCCTCTTCGGAATCGTTTTGCTGATCGTCGCTCCGATCATCGCCAAGGCCATGCAAGCCTCGCTCAGCCGTCGCCGCGAAACGCTCGCCGATGTTTCCGCCTGTCAGATGACGAGATACCCACCGGGTCTGATTTCGGCGCTCGAGAAATTGAAAGCCGACACGACCACAACGCACTCGGCGAGCATGGCCACGGCCCACCTGTGGATCGAGCAGCCGCTGTCCGGCGTGCGCGACGAAGGACGACTCGGGTGGTTCCATCGCATGTTCGACACCCATCCACCACTCGACGAACGCATTTCGCTATTGAAAGACCTGTGATGACGACCCCCATGAACACACGACGACGCTCACTATTCGGCACCCTGATCGCGGCGACCATCGCCGTTTCATGCGGAGGAGGATCATCGGAGTCCGCCACCACGACGACAGTGACGACGACACCGGAAACCACCACGACGGTCGAACCGACCACCGTGCCCGAGACAACCACAACGACGATCCCGGTTCCCGTGATGCCTCTCACCGGTCTGCCCGTCGTCGACGAGGCCGCCGCGATTCGCCCAGCGATCGTGGCCAAGATCGACAATCATCCCGGGGCTCGTCCCCAAAGTGGTCTCAACAATGCCGACATCGTCTACGAGGAGAACGTGGAGAAGTGGACGCGCTTCGCCGTCGTTTTCCACACGAACGGTTCGGATCCGGTCGGACCGCTTCGCTCGGGACGCACCCAGGACATCGATTTGCTCACATCACTCAATCGCCCGTTGCTGCTGTGGAGTGGAGGCAACTCTTCGGTGACCAGCGCAATCAACAAATCGGAATTGGTCAACATGAGCGCGTCCGCCGCCAGCAACGGTGGAGGGTTCTTCCGGTCCTCCGACAAGAAGGCCCCGCACAACCTGTACAGCAAGACGACCAACATCTGGGCGCTCGATGCTGGACGCGGAGGAACTCCGCCCCCGCAGTTCGCCTACCGCGCGGCCACCGACGCCGTCGGCGGCACCGATGTCACCGGGTTGAAGTTGACCATGGACGGCTCCATGCGAGCGGCGTGGCAGTGGGATGCAGCGTCAGCCAAGTTCCTGCGGTTCCACGAATCCAAGGTGCACAGCGACGCCGACGGTAACCAGGTCGCCTTCGACAACGTCGTCGTGATCGTGTGCGAATACAAGGTCAGCCCGGCCGATCCGCGCAGTCCCGAGGCTCAGACCGTTGGCAGCGGAGTGGCATGGGTGTTCACCGCCGGAAAGGTCATCGAGGGCACCTGGTCGCGCGCGGACAATCACGCGCCATGGACCCTGACCGATTCGACCGGAGCAGCCATCGGACTGACCGCCGGACGCACGTGGGTGGAACTCATCCGCGACGAACAAGCCGTGGTGGTGCCCGCTGGACAGACTCTCGACGCCATCGCGTGGCCCTGATCACAGATTTCGCCAACGCCGAGACCGAAGCCGACCGTTAGCCTGATGGCATGAGCGCTTCGCA
>RHCK01000216.1 GCA_010030605.1 Acidimicrobiia bacterium | reverse complement strand
GCGATCTCGCGTCTCGGAGCTCCGTTGAAGTACGACGTCACCATCCCGTTGAAACACCTACCGGCGTTCGTGGTCGCGGTAGAGGACACCGTTCGACGCCTCGACCCCACGGTCGAGGTGATCATCTTTGGTCACGCCGCCGACGGCAACCTCCATGTGAACGTGGTCGGGGCCGACGTTGCGGATCATCATCGATTCGACGCGGCCGTTTTGGGCGAGGTGGCGAATGTCGACGGAAGCATCAGCGCCGAGCACGGCGTGGGGCTGGCCAAGCGGGAATGGTTGCACCTCACGCGTTCGGCCGACGAGATCCGCACCATGAAGACGATCAAGGGCGCTCTCGATCCGCGCGGCATTCTGAACCCGCATGTGTTGTTCGCGTCCTGAGACGCGACGGCTCAGCTGGTCATGCCCCCGAGACCCACGAGTCCGCGGGCGAGTTCGATCTCTCCCATGTGGCGCAACCCGTGCTGATACAGCCAGCATTCGATGCCGTCGAGAACCGTCAGACCGTGATCCGCGGCCACGCGAGCGCTGAAAGTCGACGCGATCTGCGGAGGGAACGGTCGCGCGATGACGACTCGATCGAGGTCGGCGGGATTCATCGAGGCCAGCCAGTCGAGGGTGCGCGAATAAACGGCCCGCATGTACTCGGTGAACGCGTCGAGATCACCGATTCGCTGATGGATCATCTCGTCGACGGTCTTGTGCTTGCCGTGATCGTTGACGGTCACACCCACTCGCTGTTGCCAGTCGTCGTTCCAGATGGGAGTTGTGCCGGTCAGCATCATGTACGACGCATCGTGCATGTTGACGTAATGGAAGAGCGAGAAGGCGATGGGGAGAACACCTTCGCGTTCGAAGTGATTCACGTGCGTGTCGTCCATGCTGGCCAGAGCGTCCTCGTACAACGAGAACATGGCCCTCATGCGGCGACGAAGGGAGTCGAGAACGGCATCGTTGGACATGGGGTCAGTATCCCACGCCCGGCCCGGGATTCACGAACCTTCTGTCAGCAATGGTGTCAGTAGAAGGTGGATGGTGCTAGGTTCGCGGCATGCGCTACGGAACCATCAACTTCGAATACGCGGCCGATTTGTCCACCCGTGAGCCCGCCGACGACGGTCCGGTGTACATGGTGAACTTCATGAAATACCGCGAGAGCGCCGACTACGACGGTGTGAAAGGTGCGGACCAGACGGCCCCCGCGGGCATCTCGGGCGAACAGGCCGACGATCTGTACAACCCCACCGAAGTGCTGCACAAGATCGGGGCCGAGGTGGCTTTCTTCGGTCCGGTGGTGGCGCAGGGCTCCGATGGCGAGTGGGATCGAATGGGAATCGTTCGCTACGCCAGTCGACGTTCGTTCATGGAGATGCAGAGTCGCCGGGACTTCAAGGAGAAGCACGTCCACAAGGAAGCCGGCATGCTGTACACGATCGTCATGGGAACCACTCCGCTGACCGATCACGTGCCGATCGAGCGAGCGAACCACGTGGTCTTCGAATTGACGGCTTCCCCCCAATCGGGCGAACCCGATTCGCGGACGGCCCGACTGAACGTCGAAGGAACCATCATGGGCGACGGTCGCGTGTGGGGAGAACTCACGATGCGATGGGTCGACGAGGTTCCGACCCTCGAGCCGACCGAACGCGGTGGTGACGTGATGCGGGTGGTGGCGCGCATCGCCATCGACCGCATGGGCAAGCTGCTGACCAGCAACTAGCGCGCGGTGAAGGTCACCGGCACCGAGTTGGGGCCGAGGACGAAGTTTCCGCGTCGCCACGGAATGTGATCCGTGTCCAGTTCGATGTGGTCGAGACGACGAAGAAGTTCCTCGAACATGATCCGCAATTCGAGTCGTGCCAAGGGCGCTCCGAGACAGTGATGCCGCCCATACGCCCCGAACGCCACGTGTTCGTTGGGGGTGCGCCCCACATCGAAGCGATGCGGATCGGCGAACACTCGCTCATCGCGGTTGGCCGACGGATAGAGCAACAGCACACGGTCACCTTCGCGGATGCGCATTCCGTTCACGTCGACGTCGGTGGTGGCGGTGCGGTTCATGTTGCGCACCGGAGTGCTCCATCGCAACATCTCCTCGATCGCGGTCGGCAGCAACGATGGGTCCGATCGCAAGCGCGCCATTTGGTCGGGATGCTGCAGTAGTGCGGCCACGCCACCGGAGATCACATGACGCGTGGTCTCGTCGCCGCCGACCAGAACCAACATGGTCTCGAACATCACGTCGATGTCGGACAGACGCTGACCTTCCCATTCGGCGTTCACGACCAGGCTGACCAGATCCTGTCCGTCACCACCACGACGCTCGTGCACCTTGGTCATGATGTAGTCGTTCCATTCGACCACCGCGTGCTCGACCTCGGACCGAATCTCCTCACCGCCGGTGGCGAACAGGTCGGACCAGTGAAGGAGTTTGTCGTTGTCCTCGGACGGGAGCCCCATCAACTCGCCGATCATCAGCATGGGCAACGGGGTCGCGATGTCGCGAACGATGTCGCATCGCCCGTCGTCGATGACGTTGTCGATCAGCGTGTTCACGGCGCGTCGTAGGAACGGTTCGTGATCGGCCACGCGGCGCGGTGTGAATCCGGCGCCGACCAATCGGCGACGCTTCGTGTGTTCCGGGGCGTCGAAGTTGATCATCGACGGAACCGAGCTCTCGGGCCGTGACCCCTTGCCCGAACAGAACGTGTGCCATTCGCGGCTCATCATCGACACCAGTTCGTGGCTCGCGGCGCCCCAGATGCCGGTTTCGTCGTCCCAATACAGGGGAGCCTCGGATCGCATCCATGCGGTGAGGCGATCGAAGTCGGCGTAGAAGTCGGGGGAGAGCAGACGCACCTCGGGGTGCACCGGATGGCCGGCCGCCCCACGGCCTCCCGAGAGTTCGACGGTGAAGTCGAGATCCGGGTCCAGTTCGTTGCGTTGTTCGCCCATGGGGCGCAACTTAGCCAGCGCGGCCGACGGTCAGCGCTTCGGGCGAGATCCGACGATGCTGGCGCGTTCCATCACCCGCACCTCGGGCCAATAGTCGCTGCTCGCGTAGTGCTGACAGGCCCGGTTGTCCCAAAAGGCGATGGAGTCCTTCTCCCAGTGGAATCGGCATTGATACTCCACGTTGTCGCTTTGGCCCCACAGATCGGCGAGCATCCGTTCGCTCGTGTCCTCGTCGACCCCAATGATGTGGTTGGTGAAAATGGGGTTCACGTACAGGTGACGGCGACCCGTGGCGGGATGCGTGGCCGACAGCGGGTGAACGACCGCGGGGTACTTCTCGCGCATCTCGGACAACTTGTCGGGGCTCACCTGTCGGCCGAACGACATCAAGAAGTCGTGCTCGGCGTCGTGAGTG